>JALQSY010000119.1 GCA_023264215.1 Candidatus Nanopelagicales bacterium | reverse complement strand
ATTCGACGTCTGACGCGCTGCACGCGCACCGCCGTGCTAGCGACGCCAAGGCCGCCGTCAGCGTCGCTAAGTGGCGGTGGACGTGCGAGCCGTCAGGGAATGGCGACGGGGATCGGTCCATCGCACGCCGGTACGGCGGGCTTGCCGGCGAAGCGATCGGCGATCCACGTAACCACCTGGGGGCCCGAGGTCTTGGCGGCGGGGATGTGCCCGATGTCGCCCATCCACAGCATGGTCAGGTTGGAGCCGGCCGCGCACCACTTCTCCTGCAGTACGGCGTTGGGCCAGGCCAGCACGACCTCGTCTGCCGTCCCCTGCGCGACGAAGACGGGCATGTCGGCCGGCAGCGGCGGGGGAGTCTGCTCCTGCACGATCTTGGCCCAGGGCGCGGACTTCGCCGGGTTGATCTCGAAGTACTGGCCGCCGAAGTTGCTGCGCACCTGGCCCTGGAGCGCGGCCCAGATGATGCAGGCCTCCGCGAGACTCTCGGTGTTGTCGATGCCCGTGGGCGTGAGCACCCCCTCGAGGGGGAGCGCGGGGTCGATCGCCCGCCAGGCCACCGTCGCCTCCGGGCCGATGGCCCAGCCCACGACGCCATCCCATTGCGCGCCCATGATGAGTTCCAGCTCCGCGGCAGGCGCGGCCGCGGCGACGCCGACCAGGTCGAGTTCGGGTGCGATCTGCGGGCCGAGGTGGCCGGTCCACAGCGACGAGTGCCCTCCCTGGGAGTGACCGAAGACCGCATACGTCGTACCCGCCTGCGCGGGCTCCCAGTTGCGCGCCGCGCGCACGGAGTTGACCACGTCATTGGCCTCGGCCTGCGCGACGATGTAGAGCTCGACCCCGGGAGTGCCCAGGCCGACGTAGTCCGTGGCGACGACGACCCAGCCCTGCTGCACCATCTCCGCCAGCGAGTCCCCGAGGTCATCCGTGCCCTTGGGCGTTCGGGAGGGGGCGCAGGCATCGCCCATGCCGACCGTGCCATGCGCCCAGGCGACGACCGGGCGACCTCCGGGCGGAGCGGGGGAGTCCGGCACGAAGATCATCGCGCCCGAGGCCGCGGGCGTGCCGTCTGGACGCTGGGAGACGTAGAGCATGCGGTACGCCGTGCCGCCCTCGATCGCGAAGGTGGTGTCGTCGAAGGTGAGCGGCTCGACGCGGATGACGGTGCCGGGCTCTGTCGGCAGGGGGTCCGGTGGCGTGTAGAACGGGTCCAGCGAGGTCTGGAGCGCATCGGCCTGGGCGCGCGAGCTGAACACCTGCGCAGCGCCGACCACCCCGAGTGCCAGCAGGATCGCCAGGAAGGCGATGAGCACGATGCGTCCGGGGGTCACGGGCCCAGGGTAGGCGACGCACCGCTAGCCCGCGTCGTTCCCCGCCACGTCAGCGGCCACCAGGGCCACGCGCTCCCGCTGACCTCGTCGACATCTTCGGCCAGCGAATGCACGCAAGTTCGGTGCGAGATGCGTGCATTCGCTGGCGCAAGATGAAGCGAGGTGTCAGTCCTCCTTGACGAAGACGTGCACGAGGTCCAGGGCTTCGCGGATGGGCTCCTCGGTGAGGTGCGGGGCGATGCGCTCGCGGAACCTCACGAAGATCGACTCGTCGACAGCGATCTCGGCCTCGAGGTCGTCCTCGAAGATCCCGATCCCGCGGATGACGCCGCCGTCACGGTCCCCGGTCACCAGGATGAGGTCCTCCGAGGGGTTGTCGACGCCGAAGGCATCGGCGAACTCGATGTAGGCCTGCATCACCTCGTCGAAGGCCTCGGGCTTGACGAACATGGTGTATTCGATGACGGTGCTCATGGGGCGAGCCTAGGGGCGCGCGAAATCAGGACCCACCCCGCCGTGCGCACTAGGGTGACGCCATGGCCCCGACCGCCCCGCCGCGCAGCATCGCGCTGCCGCGGAGCATGGCTGCCGAGTACGGCCGCGGGATCGAGCGAGGGCTGGTCCTCGGTGGCGGCGGCATCTGGTTCGTCGCCTGGCAGACCGGCTACCTGCGCCGCATGCAGGAGCTCGGGCTCCACCTCGGCCTTGCCGATCGCCTCGTCGGCACGTCGGCGGGATCGATCGTGGCCACCATCCTCGCGGGAGAGAAGCTCGGCGGCTTCGGTCGGACCGTCGACCTGCTCGCCCGCGCGCCCGGGCTGCTGGAGCGGCTGGCCTCGACCGGGCCGCTCGAGCCGAGCTGCGAGCGCGCCCTCGACGCCTTCCGCGACTCCCGCGACTGCGAGCCCGAGACGCTGCGCACCATCGGCTTCGCCGCCCTCGCGGCGCGTACGCCGACGGCCGACGCCACGGCGCGCAATCTCAGCGTCATCCTGCGCATGCGCCGCTGGCCGTCATCCCGGCTCCACATCACGTGCGTCGACACCTACACCGGCGAGCGCTGCGTCGTCACGCGATCGGCGGGCGTCCCCGTCGTGCGCGCATGCGCGGCGAGCAGCGCGGTGCCCGGGATCTTCTCGCCGCAGCCGATCCAGGACCGCAAGTGCATGGACGGCGGCGTATCCGGCACCGGCACCCACCTGGACCTGGTGGCGGGCGCGCGCCGCGCCCTGGTCGTGTCGCTCGTGGATGGCACCGAGGCCGACCTCACGTGGGGCACCATGACGCCGCAGACGATCCGGCAGGAGTTCGACGACCTGGTCGCCTCCGGCACGCAAGCGCTGCGCGTGGTGCCGCGCGTCCACGTCCCCGAGGACCTCATGGACCCCAAGCTCGCGCTCGGCGCCGCTCAGGATGGCATCGCGCAGGCCGAGGACGAATTCGCGCAGGTCAGCTCCTTCTGGAGCTAGGCGTCCCTGCGGGCGAGGGTCCACAGGTACTCCTGGGTGTCGCCGTCGGGGCGCACGTGATCGGTCACGACCGCCTGCACCCGCGTGAACTCCGTGCCGAGCAGGTAGTCGACGCGAGCGTTGTCGTAGCGACGCACCGGCAGCCCCGCGCACATCTGCGGCCCCTGCGGACCGAAGACGCCGAGCACCAGCCAGGAGCCCGGCGACGTGCCTGCGAGGAGCGCGCGCCGGTACGCCGCTACCGCGGCATCGTCGAGCAGGAAGTGCAGCACGGCTCGGTCGTGCCACACGTCGAAGGTCCGCGACGGTGTCCACGTGAGCAGGTCCCCGGTGATCCACGTCACGGACGCCGCACTCTCACCGAGGCGATCCTGCGCGACCCGCAGGCCGATCGGGGAGTGGTCGATGCACGTGATGTCGGCGTACCCGGCGGCGAGCAGGTCATCGACGAGCACCGACGCGCCCGACCCGACGTCGACGATGCTCGCCGCGTGCGACAGTCCGGTGGCCGCGATGAGCCGCATCGACATCGTCGCCTCGGGCTGATACCACCCGCGCGTGGTGTCGCCCGCCGCGTAGGCGGCGTCCCAGTGGGCGGGTGTCGACGAGGCGTGCGCACTCACGCGATCAGCCTAGGGGGATGGGGATCGTCCCCAGGTCGTGCTCGATGACGTCGCGGTCCTCGTCGTCGAGCTCGATCGCCAGGCGGTAGGCGAGGTTGCGCTCCTCGCGTGCGGCATCCATGTCCCCCAGCACGGCGTAGGCGCGCGACAGGGCCTCGTGCGCGGACGCGGGCACGAAGTCGTCGACGCGATCGGCCTCGGCGATCTCCCAGCATCGGCGTGCGTGGGCGAGGGCCTGCTCGCCATCGCCGAGCACCGCGTGGACGCGACTGCACTGCCACTCGCCGATGGCCCACTGGGTCGCCGCGCCGACCCTGCGCCAGTGCCACAGGCTCGCCTGCGCGCACGCGATCATCGCGGCGTCGTGCTCGGGGGTGCGATGAGGCCGATCGAGCAATCGCCATGTGGAGTGGAACAGGTCCATCGCCGCTTCGCGCTCGCTCATGAGGTCGAGGTCGTCGCCGCTGCTGGTCAGGACACGCGGACCGATCGGGGTGTCGAAGGCCGCGGCCAGCCCGGGTGCCGCGCCCGCGATGACGCTCACGGGCGCCGCCAGGTCGATCGCGGCGAGGAAGTCGCGCACCCGCTGCGGATCGGGGTGGGTGATGACGAGCGAGACCCACCGCGCACCGCTGGGCGGCAGGGCGGGACCGCCGCCGTCCCAGGCGATGAGCGCCGGCCCGACGTCGTCGAAGGGCATGCGGCCGTCGTCGCGCACCGTGACGCGCCACGACAGCTCACCGCGCGTCAGCGCGAGCGGGGGCCCGGTCTGCTCATGCGACTCGGGCTCGTCGACCCGGGCGATCCACGCGCCCAGTCGCGGGGGCGCGTCGGAGGCGAGCTCGTCCAGGGCGAACCATCGCGGGCGAGCGGGGGCTTCGGCACCCGGGTCGATAGCGATGACCTCGAGGTAGGCGTCGCCGATGCCCGCCAGCAGGTTGTGCGTGCCCATTGCCGGATGCGCACCCCCGGTCGCCATCTCGACGCCCAGTGCCTCGCGCACGTACGCCGCTCCCGACTCCAGGTCCGCGGCGCGGATCACGAGGTGATCGATGGTCGCCGGCGTGCGCGGGGAGTCGCTCATCGCGGCAGGCTATCGTCGGCGCCGAGCGTCAGGAGGTCAGGCGATGCCAGCCGCGGGTGCACGTGACGTGGGCGTCGGTGCGGGAGCCGGAGTCGTCTCGGGCCTGTTCGGCGTCGGCGGCGGCATCGTCCTGGTGCCCTACCTCGTCCTGGTCCGGGGCTGGCAGCAAAAGCAGGCGCAGGCGACCTCCCTCGTCATGGTCGCGATGGCGGCGACGGCCGGGCTGGTGCAGTACGCCCTCGCCGAGGACGTGGTCTGGGCCGCGGGCGCCGCGGTCCTCGTCGGGGGCCTGGCCGGCGCGGTCATCGGCAGCGCACTCGTCGCGCGCTTGCAGACGTGGGTCCTGCAGGTCGCCTTCGCCGTGCTCCTCATCGTCGCGGCGGCGCGGATGGTCACCGCACCGGCCGCCGAGGCCGCCGGATCGCTGCCGGCCTGGAGCGCGCTGCTCGTCGTGGCGTACATCGCCAGCGGGCTGGCCATGGGCATCCTCTCGGCGCTGTTCGGCATCGGGGGCGGGATCTTGCTGGTGCCGCTGCTGGTGACCGCGTTCGGCTACGACGTGCGGCTCGCCGCAGGGACGTCGCTGGCGGTCATGGGGCTCATCGCGCTCGTCGGCGCCGTACGCCAGTCGCGCCAGGGTGCGACCGACTGGCGCGCGGGTGCGCTCCTGGGACTGGGCGGGATCGCCGGTGGCCTGCTCGGAGCTGCGCTGGCGCAGTGGCTCCCCCTGGCGGTCCTGACCTGGCTCTTCGCGGCCCTGCTGGCCTTCACCGCGGTCCGGCTGGCCCTGTCCGGCTGGCGGTCTCGCCCCGAGGCAGCACGGTAGGTCGATGTCCACAGGCTGGACGATCGGTCAGCCGTTGGTGGATTCCCACTTCCCCCGGACCGAAACTTCTCCGTTTCGACAGTCGATTCCCGGCTGCGACTCGGGTTAGTGTGAGGGCGCGGCCCCTCGCAGGATCCCCCCCGAACCGGCGAGGGGCCGCCCCTATGCCTGAGGTGGCTGTGTCCCGAGGCGATCGCCACGCCCGCGGCGTTGTCGGCTCGGGAATGTGCGGGTGAGTATCGATTTTTCTCGCACTGAGCCGCGAATTCCCTGGCGCTCAGCCGCCGTAGCGGCGGCGCAGCAGGGCGAGCTCGACGATCAGCCGCGAGTCGCGATCTTCGAGGTCGACGCCGAGCAGGTCGGCCACCTTGGCGATGCGATAGCGGAACGTGTTGGGGTGGATGTGCAGTTCGCGCGCGGCCT
>JALQSY010000118.1 GCA_023264215.1 Candidatus Nanopelagicales bacterium | reverse complement strand
ACGCGGCCTGACGGTCGCCGTGGGTGCCCTCGCGGTGGCGGGAGCGGCCCTCGTGGCCGCTCCCGCGGCCTCGGCCAACGGCACCCTGGGCATCACTCCACAGACAGGATCAGGCGAGAGTGCGCTCTCGGTGACAACGGCGGGTGGGTGCGCCAGCCCGAACGCCACCCATTACACGGTGACCCTGTCGGGGGGCAGTCTGACGGAGACGATCAACATGAACGGCGTCCAGCCGCTCGCCGCGATCGGGGCCGTAGGCACGCAGACCACGGCCATGACGGCGCCGGTGGCCTACACCATCGATATGGCTCAGGAGAACTACGGATCGGCGATCCCCACCGGGGTCTACGACCTGAACTTCAACTGCAGGGCTGCACTCGTCCCGCAGGCCATCACCGTCTACACCACCAAGATCACCATCGAGCAGATCGCCGGAGGTGTTGCCTTCACGGAGGGGGCGAAGCAGCTTGGCGTTAAGAACGTGACCAAGCCTAGGGTGACCGGCAAGGCCCAGGTGGGAGCCACGATCAAGGTGTCCAAGGGCACCTGGGAGCCGTCCGATGTGACCGTCAAGGCCACGTGGAAGATCGGCAAGAAGACCGTGAGCAATGGCTTCTCGTACAAGGTGAAGAAGTCCGACCGGGGCAAGACCATCCGGGTCACGGTCACCGCTTCGAAGCAGGGCTTCAAGCCCTCCACCTGGATCCAGACCGTCAGGGTCGCCAGGTAGCCCGAGTTGGTGAGGGGCGGGGGAACGGTGCGTTCCCCCGCCCCTCACTCTCCGTTCATCGAATGGACATGTATCAGCGGCACGATTCGTCTGTCCGCCAACGAAGGAGTCCCGTGGCTCTGCGAGCTGTGCTGATCGTGGGCCTTGCCGTGATCTCGTGGGCTGTTCCCGGCATGGCTTTCGCCGAGGAACCAGAGCGGCTGGGGTACCTGGTCGTCGAGCCTGCTCGCGGCGATCTCACATCGGCTATCGACATCGCCACCTCGGACGTGTGCACTCGGGGACAGGTCTTCGCCGTCAAGCTCGACGGTCCCAATCTCAAGGGCCGCGACCGAGGCAATGTGATCGGCACGACGAAGATCTCCACGATCGGGCCCGAGAGCTACCCCGGCCACTACGTCGTGCCCCTGCCGACCAACCTCGCGACGTACCTGGCAACGGCCGCCCCAGGGCAGCGCATACGCGGGGACTACGTCCTCACATTCGCCTGCCGGGACACGCTCAGTACCGCCGACCTGCAGGTCTTCACAGCGGAGATCGCGATCGACCGCGAGGGCCGATACCGAGCACAGGGCGATTCAGCCGTCCCGATCGCGGATCTCATCGAGGGCTACGTGCCCGGATCTGCCGGCTTCGCCTACGGAGACCCGGCGGCTCCCGACCCGGAGCAGGTGGCCGAGTACGCCGAGACTCAAGCGGCGGCCGCGGAGGTCGCCAGTCAGGAGGCACCGTGGCGGATGCTCCTCATCGTGGCTGGCGCCCTGCTGCTCCTGGGTGCGGCGTACGCGTGGTGGCGCGGGCGGGACAAGGCGGCGGCGGATAAACAGGACAACGAGGACTCGGTCGGAGTGGGGTCGTGAGCGTGTTGGATCGCGAGCCCGACGTCGTCCATCAGGGCCCCGATGACAGTCCCCGGGAGCCCTCGCAGGGCTCGGCCTCCCCGTTCGTGCAGTCGCCCATGTTCCTCATCGCGAGCGTGCTGCTCATCTTCAGCGTGCTGGCGCTCGGATTCCTCGCCAACCTGCTGGTCGTCAGCCAGCTCATCCATGCGCGCGACCAGGAGGTCGTCTACTCCGACTTCCGCAGCGAGCTGGCCAATGCGGTCGCACCCGTGGGCCAGACCGATGTCAACGGCGCACTGCTGCGACCCGGGGCGCCTGTCGCGGTCCTCGAGATCCCGGACATCGGCATGAAGGAGGTCGTGGTCGAGGGCACGACCTCGACCGTGATGCAGAGCGGACCGGGTCACAAGCGCGACACCGTGCTGCCCGGCCAGGCGGGTACGTCGGTGATCTACGGCCGACAGGCTGCCTTTGGTGGCCCGTTCGGCCAACTCGAGATCCTCCAGCCAGGCATGGTCATCACCGCCACCACCGGCCAGGGTCCCGCCGAGTACCGCGTTGTCGACGTGCGGCGTCCGGGTGACCCGCTTCCGCCGGCGCTCGAGCCCGGCCAGGGCCGGCTCACGCTCGTCACGGCGCTCGGCCCGAGGTTCATGCCGACGGACCTGTTGCGTGTCGACGCGGATCTCATCACTCCCGCGCAGCCGGCCCCGCCGCGTGTGATCTCAGCAGCATCGCTCGACCCCGCGGAACTAGCCATGGCCGGCGACCCGAGTGGCCTGGTACCGCTCCTCCTGTGGATGCAACTGCTGCTCGTCGTGGCTGTGGCCACGGTGTGGCTCGTCATCCGCTGGGGCAGGTGGCAGGCCTGGCTTGTCGCGGCCCCCATCGTCTTCTTCGCCGGCGTCATGGCGTCGATGAGCGCCCTCCAACTCCTGCCGAACCTCCTGTGAAGGGACACGATCAGTGACCATGACCATGGACAGCGCGTCCGCACCGGCCGCCCCGGAGCTCTTCTCGCTCCAAGCGATCGATATCTCGTGCTGGTTCGGCACCCACTACGTGCTCGATCGCGTCTCGCTGCTCATGCCGGCGGGCGAGGTCACGGCACTCATCGGGCCCTCCGGTTGCGGCAAGTCGACATTCCTCCGATCGCTCAATCGCATGCACGAACTCGTTGCGATTGCTCGAATCTCCGGCGAGGTGCTGCTCGACGGCCAGGACATCTATGCGCCCAGCGTCCGCATCACTGATGCGCGCCGCCAGATCGGCATGGTCTTCCAAAAGCCCAATCCGTTCCCTGCCATGAGCATCTACGACAACGTCATCGCAGGTCTGAAGCTCAACGGTGTCCACGCCAACCACGAAGACAGGGACGAGCTCGTCGAGTCGTGCCTGACCAAGGCCGGCCTGTGGAAGGAGGTCAAGGACCGTCTGCGGGCGCCCGGCGGAGGTCTCTCCGGCGGGCAGCAGCAGCGCTTGTGCATCGCCCGCTCCCTGGCCATCAAGCCCAAGGTACTTCTCATGGACGAGCCCTGCTCAGCCCTGGACCCCATCTCAACGCTGGCTATTGAAGACCTCATCGAGGAACTCAAGGCGAAGTACACCATCGTCATCGTTACCCACAACATGCAGCAGGCATCCCGTGTCGCAGTCGTGCGCCTTTTTCCTCGCCGAGCACGGCCAGCCGGGCCACATCGTCGAGCACGGCCCGACGGACCTCATGTTCGGCGAGCCCCAGGACCCGAGGACCTTCGACTACGTCAACGGGCGATTCGGATAGTTGGGCAACGCCGTGGTGAACATTCGGGTGGGCCGGTGAAGTTTCCGTGCTCGCCCTGGCTAACCCTCGTCCGGACTCGTAGGTTCTGGCCGTGAGCAAGGCGGAGGCCGTTCCCCTCGGCAGGGCGCTGGATCAGGCACGCATGACGCGCCTGCACCGCAAGTTCTGGCTCCTTGCCGGCCTCGGAATCATGCTCGACGGCTTCGACTTCTTCATCATCGGCGTGGCCAACCCGCTCATCGCCGAGGATCTCGGCGCCAACGCCTGGCAGAAGGGCCTGATCTCCGCGGCCGCGATCGTCGGCGCGATGTTCGGAGCCGCCGTCCTCGGCCCGCTCGGCGACAAACTGGGGCGCCGCCGCATCTTCAAGTACGACCTGTGGATGTTCGTCGTGTTCTCCATCGGCTGCATGGTCGCGTGGGACACGTGGTCGCTCATCGCGTTCCGCTTCCTGCTCGGCATCGCCATCGGCTTGGACTACCCGATCGCCGCCTCCTACCTCGCCGAGGTCTTGCCGCAGAAGAACCGCGGACGATGGCTGGTGTCCGCGTTCTCCCTGCAGGCGGTCGGCATGCTGCTCGGGGCACTCGTCGGCGTCGGCGTACTGCTCATCCTGCCCGAGGAGACCTCGTGGCGCTGGATGCTCGGCTTCGGCGTTGTCCCCGCCCTCATCATCATCCTGCTGAGACGAAAAGTCCCCGAGAGTCCGCGCTGGCTCGCCCAGAACGGTCACGAGGACGAAGCCATCAAGGTGGTCGAGGAACTCACGAATGTCCCGGTGGTCATCACCGACAAGGACCGCGAGAAGGCCGAGCAATCCTCGGAGGGGATCCAGGCGCTCTGGCAGCCGCAGCTTTTCAAGAAGGACATGATCAGGCGCACGATCTTCACGTCCGTGCCCTGGTTCCTCATGGACATTGCGACGTACGGCGTGGGCATCTTCACCCCCACCCTCATTGCGGCGCTGGCCTTCGGCGGCAATCAGGACAAGTCCAACACCAACTTCATCGCCGATGACATCGCCTCCACGGAGTGGACGGCTGCCCTCGACGTGTTCCTCGTGCTGGGCTTTGCGACGGCCATCTTCCTGGTCGAGCGCTGGGGTCGGATTCGACTGCAGACGACCGGCTTCTTCTTCATGGCCGTGGGCCTGGTGATCCTGGGGATATCGTCGATCCTGCAAGGCCCGGACGGCACCGGCTACCTCGGCCTGGTGTTCCTGGGCTTCGCCATCTTCAACTTCTTCATGAACGCCGGGCCCAACGCGACGACGTATGCCCTGCCCGCCGAGATCTTCCCCTCGGACATCCGGGCAGCCGGCCACGGATTCGCGGCTGGCGCGGCCAAGCTCGGTGCCGCGCTGGGCGTGTTCTTCTTCCCGATCCTGCAGGACGAGATCGGCATCCCGGCGCTGGTCTTCGGCATGGCCGGCATCTCGATCCTGGCGCTGATCATCACGCAGGTGTTCAAGATCGAGCCCGCCGGCAAGTCGCTGGACGAGATCTCCGGCCGCAAGCTCTCCGGGCTGAAGGCCCGCCCGACGCCGCCGTAGTCAGGACGAGGCGCGCTTGAGGTCCTGGTAGACCGCGTAGCCCTCGCAGCCGATGCAAAAGCCGGTGAGCGCGAGGGTCAGGGCGACGACGAAGGCAGCCGCGACGCAGATCGTCGCGACGGTCAGTCCGCCGAAGGCCCACGCCACCAGGGCCACAACGAGCAGCACCAGGGCGATCGCCTGCGTGATCCGCGGCGCGGTGGGGTCTTGCCACTTCGGAGCCGGCGCGAGCCGCGGGGCGAGGACCTTGCCGAAGAACGCGATGTAGGGCTGACGCCGGACACCGAGTGCCGCACCGATGAGAAAGACCAGCGCCTGGATCCCGACGAGGACGGGGAAGAGCGGCGTGTAGACGCCGATGAGGGCGACGCCGAGGACGACCGCGGTGATGATGGAGGCAAACCTCGGCCCCCGAGCGTCGATGAGGTCATCGGCCGTCCTAGCCATGGGGCAAGCCTACGCCGACCAACCCCGCACCGGGGTCAGCCCGCCGGCGCAGGGGTTTTGCGCGCTGAAATGACTGTTTCGACGCCCGTCGCAGTCATTTCAGCGCGCGAAACGTCGCGCGACCGTGGGCGTCCGGGGCTCAGGCCGGTGGCACGAGGGTGCCGGCGAAGACCTGCCACGCGAGTGCGGACTTGGCCACGAGGCTGAGCACGATGTACGCCTTCTCCCCGCGCAGGTAGTTTGCCCATTTGCCGACCGGCTTGTACTGCAGATACTGCACCAGCGCGAAGCAGTTGAAGAGGATGAACAGCGAGATGATGATCCCGTAGACGAATCCTGGCGTCTGGTTGCCGCTGGTCGAGCCCGGGGCGATGACGAAGATCACGATGATGATCCACGGCACGATGCCCGCGATGCAGCCGAACCAGAAGGGCAGCAGTCCGCCGCCGGGCTCGACGTACTTCTCCTG
>JALQSY010000117.1 GCA_023264215.1 Candidatus Nanopelagicales bacterium | reverse complement strand
CGCTGGACGTCGTGCTGCCCGTCGCGACCCTCGTGGTCGCGGTCGCGGCCCTGCGGACGGCCCGTCGGCGGCGGACCCTGCGGATGCCAGTCGCCGGGCCGCTCGGCACGCGCGGGCCGGGGGCGCTGGCCGGGCTGGTCGTGCTCGGCGTGGCCGTCGCCGCGCAGCTCGTGCTGTCCGGCTGGCGCTGGCAGCTCGTCCCCGCCGCGGCGACCGGTCGTCCGCGCTGCGCGTCGTGCAAGCGCGACCTGCCGTGGATCGCCGAGGCGACGGACTCGGACTTCGCTCAGGTGACCGCGACCAAGGAACTCGTGCTGGTGGACCTGTGGGCCCCCTGGTGCGGGCCGTGCCGCATGGTGGCCCCGGTGCTCGAGCGGCTCGCCGAGCGCTATGCCGGCAGGCTCAAGGTCGTCAAGGTGAACGTCGACGACAACCCCGGGATCTCGCGCAGCTTCGACGCCAGTTCGATCCCGACGCTGGTCTTCCTGCGCGACGGCAAGCCGGTCGATCGGGTGGTGGGGGCCCAGCCCGAGCCGGCGCTCGCCTCGACGATCGACCGGCTGATCTAGCCCTACTACGTCGTTGACTGGCGGCCTATCGCGCATCCGTAGGGCGTGTCGCGTGCGATATGTCGCCACTCAACGAACTTCACGGGGGCATCGCGCCTACCCTGGGGCGATGCGGCGCATCGGCATCACCATCGGCGCCGCGGTCCTCGCCCTCCCGGTCACCGGCCAGGCGTACGCCGCCCCCGCGGATCCCGCGCCCACGGAGCCCGACCGAGCCGCCGCGGTGGCTGCGCCCGAGGCCGCTGCCCGCGCCGCCCTGAACTGGCGATCGTGCGGCTCGTCGCTACCGAGCAAGGCCCGATGCGCCACGCTCACGGTCCCCCGCGACTGGGGCAATCCCAAGGTGGACGGCACCTACCGGATCTCGGTCGCGCGCATCCCGGCCGAGAAGCCCGCTGAGCGGATCGGCGTCATCACCTTCAACCCCGGCGGACCGGGTTCGGCTGCGGTCTCCAACATCACGTGGGTGCAGGGCATGCTCCCCCAGCGCGTCCGCGATCGATTCGACATCGTGGCGTGGGATCCACGCGGGGTGGGCGGCTCCGAACCCAGCATCAGCGGGTGCAACGTCAAGGACATCAACCCTCCCAAGACCGGACCGGTGGACTGGGATCGGTGGGTCGCCAAGTACATGCGCGTCAACGGCGAGGCGGCCGCCGCGTGCTTCGAGGCCAACAGGCGGCATGCGCCGTACGTCGGCACGTGGCAGCTGGTCCGCGACCTCGACGCACTGCGAGCCGCGCTCGGCGAGGAACGGCTCACCTTCTGGGGGATGAGCTACGGCTCCACCGTCGGGCGCGCCTACGCGCAGTACTTCCCGGACCGAGTTCGCGCGCTGCTGCTCGACGGCGTGATCTCCCCCGTGTCCACCATCGAGCTGTGGGCTCGGGAGCACACCTGGGACGATCCGCTGGCTATCGACACCATGCTCGCCGCCCTCGGTCCGTCGTACCGGGCGAAGTACGACCGCGTGATGTCCTCGCTGCAGACTCGGACGCTGCGCTCGAGCAGCGGCAGCACCATCACACGCTGGTCGGTCGGTCGCGACATCATCCGCTGGGCGTCGTATCACTCGACATGGAGTTCCGTGGCCCGGCTCCTCGACCAGGTCGATGCCGGGCTGCGCTTGCGCGACCGCGAGGGCCGCCAGCGGGCGATCGACGCAGCCGCGACGATGCTGACGCCGGGCGGCACGGATCCCAAGGGGTGGTTTGGGCCGCAGTGGACCTACGTCAACTGCGCGGACATGCCCGATAGGCCGACCGTCGAGCGCCTGGCCGAGATCGCTCGCGAGGGCGAGGCGGCGGGCGGGGTGCACGTCGGCCAGTCGGCCCTGCGCGAGGGCGCGCAGTGCGCCGGCCTGCCCAGATTCGGCCGGGCCATCCCGCGGATCATCACGCCGATCGCACTCCAGACGCCCCCGCTGATTGCCAATGCGGCCGCCGATAATCGCACGCCGTGGACGGCTGCCGTCGAGATGAGCCAGGCCTTCACCGGCTCGCGCACCGTGAAGTACGAAGGCACCCATCACATCGTCTACGGCCGGACCACGTCGTGCGTCGATCGACCGATCACGCGCTACCTGGTCAACCAGCGGCTGCCCCGGCGCGACGTCGTCTGTCCGCTTCGCTACTAGCCCGAGTAGCCTCGGGCCATGTCCTGCGTGCGCTACTCCCTCGATGGAGCGGTGGCATCGATCCGGCTGGACCGCCCGCACCGGCTCAATGCCGTCACCCCCGAGATGGTCGACGAGCTCGTGGGCACCCTCGAGCGCGCCCGCTCGGAGGGGGCGCGACTGGTCCTGCTCTCGGGCGAGGGCCGCGCCTTCTGCGCCGGCTGGGACCTCAAGGAGCCGCCACCGGTTGAGACGATCGATGAGGCACGCGTCCGCCTGCAGCGCATGCAGGACGTGACGCGACGCATCGTGGACTTCCCCGGGCCGGTCATCGCGGCCCTGCACGGCTACGCCATCGGTGCCGGGATCGAATTCGCGCTCGCGTGCGACGTCGTCATCGCCAGCGAGGAGACCGTCATCGGATTCCCGGAGGTCAGTGTCGGGCTCACGTCGACCAACGGCGCATCGGCGCTCCTGCCGCAGGCTCTGGGGATCCTGCGCGCCAAGGAGCTCCTCCTGCTCACGGACCGCATCGACGCCGGGCGCGCGTGGAACCTCGGCCTGGTGAGCCAGCTTGCGCCCGTCGGCGATCACGAATCGGCAGCGCGCGACATCGCCGAGTCACTGCTCGGACGCTCGCAGGATGCCTTGGCCCTCACCAAGCGCCTGATCAACGCGGGCGCGCAGTCCACGCTCCAGCAGGCGCTGGACTTCGAGGTGGACGTGGCCGTGTCCACGATCGAGACGGGCCTTGCGCAGGCAGCGTCCGAGCGGTTCCCGACCCGATGACACCGGATACCCGGACCCTCGCGGCGCCGTTCCCCAGCACCCTGCCCCAGGCGGTACGGCGCGCGGCCGAACTCTGGCCCGACGAGATCGCGTGGATCTTCGACCTGCGCGACGGCCCCGAGCCCGAGGCATCCGCGACCTTCACGTTCGCTGAGGTCGCCGCCGGCGTCGATCGGGTTGCCCGGCAACTGCGCAGTCGCGGTATCCGCGCGGGCAATCGCATCGGCGTACTCCTGCACAACCGACCCGAGGTGGCCCTGACGTGGCTCGCAGCCGCACGGCTCGGGGCGACCGTGGTGCCCCTCGGGGTGAAACTCCGCCATGGCGACGCGGGGTGGATCATCGCAAAGTCGCGTGCGGTCGCGGTCGTGACCACACAATCGCTGGCCGCAGCCATCGAGCCGATCTCGGTTCCGGTGATCGACATCGCCGATTTACGCGGTGAGCCCGACGATCAGCAACCCCTGCCCGAGGTCCATGACCCGACGGACCTGGTCAACGTGCAGTTCACGTCGGGCACCACCGGGCACCCCAAGGGGTGCCAGCTCTCCCATCGCTACTGGCTCTATCTCGCGACCAGCCTCGTGACGGGATTCCCACGCCTCACCCCCCATGACCGCATGCTCACCCCGCAGGCGATGTCCTACATGGATCCGCACTGGCACATCGCGGCCTCCCTCGTGAGCGGCGCGTCGGTGGTGGTACTCGATGGCTTCCACCCGTCGTCGATCTGGCAGCGGCTGCGCGAGCACGAGGCCACCTACTTCTACTGCGTGGCCTCGATGCCGGTCCTCATGCTCACGACACCGCCTCATCCGCAGGATCGGGACCATCGGGTCCGGATCATCCAGTGCTCGGCCATCCCGCCCGCACGGCACGCCGAACTCGAGGAGCGCTGGGGAGTGCCGTGGTTCGAGGTCTTCGGCATGACCGAGACCGGCGGCGACATCCACGTGACCGAGGTG
The DNA here is from genome assembly GCA_023264215.1 of Candidatus Nanopelagicales bacterium. The sequence continues at coordinate 1,950 of JALQSY010000117.1, read as the reverse complement.
GAGCATGACGATCTCGTCGGCTCCGGCAGCATCGGTGTGGCCAAGCCCGGGCGCGAGGTGCGCATCGTCGACGGGGATGGCCGGGAGTGCGCCGCCGGCGAGATCGGCGAACTGCTGCTGCGCGGCCCGGGGATGATGTCGGGCTACGACGACGAGCCCGAGGCGACGGCCGCGGTCTTCCGCGGGGGCTGGCTGCACACGGGTGATCTCGCGCGGCGGGATGAGCGCGGCGTCATCACGCTCGTGGGGCGATTGAAGGAGGTCGTGCGCCGCGCGGGTGAGAACGTCGCCGCGCGCGAGGTCGAGGACACCCTGCTCGCGCATCCCGCGGTCCGAGTCGCCGCGGTGGTCGCCCAGCCCGATGAGGTCCGCGGCGAGGAGGTCAAGGCCTACCTCGTGCTCACCGATGATCGCGACGCGCAGGCCGCCGCCGCGGAGCTCGGACCCTTCTGCGCCGAGCGCATCGCGAACTTCAAGGTGCCGCGCTACTGGGAGGTGCGCGACGACCTGCCCCGCACGCCGTCCGAGCGGGTCGCCAAACCCCAGCTCGAGCCCGGCCGCACCTGGGACGCCGAGGCGCGGACGTGGGTGCCATGACCCTGGCCCTTCGCGACTTCCGGGTCGATGACGACGATGCCGCGCGCGCGATCTACGAGACGTCGTTTCCCGCCGCCCTGCGCGCACCATGGTCGAATCTCACGCATCACCGCGATGATGAGGAACTGCTCGTGCTGGTCGAAGACGACCGAGATGTGCTCGGCACAGCGCTCATCCGCCATCTCGGCCAGACCGGCATGGCCTTCGTCCGCTACCTCGCGGTCGACCCCGCATGCCGTGGCCGGGGACTCGGGGCGGTGCTCGTGGCCGAGCTCCGCGACCGACTGCGCGAGGCCGGCGCGAGCGTGATGCTGCTCGATGTCGAGGCCCCGATCGGCGAGCACGCCCACGATGACCGGCGCAGGATCGCCTTCTACGAGCGCTGCGGCCTGTCGCTGCTCGACGTACCCGACTATGCGCCCCCCGAGCACGGGGAGACCGGGGAGATCGTGCCGCTGCTGCTCATGGGCCAGGTGCTCGATGGCGGGGCCCCGCTGGAGGGCGGCCGCCTAGCCGAGGCGGTCACTGCGGTGCTCGTGCACCGCTACGACGTCAGCGGCTAGGCCTGCTTGCACACCACGCCGCGCGCACGCGGCTCGTCGGTGACGGTGATGACGCAGGTGCTCTCCGCGCCGGCCAGGGTGAGCTTGACCTTGGGTCCTTGGGAGTCGACGCGGGTCGTGACGTCGGCCGTCGAGGCGAACTGCCGCATGAGCGGGCTGAGCGCGATGGTGATGAGCTGGTCGGTGAAGGTGTCCGGCGAATCGATCTTGAGCTGCTCGAGCACCGCGTCCGCGAGTCGGTCGGTCGCCATGCCCTCGGCCGATGGCCGGACCGGGGTCACGCTCTTCGGCGCCGCCGGGGCGGGGGCGGCTTCTTCAGGGACCGCGTCTTCCGCGGCCGGCGCCGAGGCCGGAGTCGAAGCGGTCGGCGAGGCTGACTCCGGCGAGCCTGAGCAGGCGACGAGCAGGAGCGGAGCGGCGAGGGCGGCGGCGAGAGCGGAGCGCATCCCCCGACGGTAGGGCCCGGGACCGCCCGGATGCCTGCTGAGCGGGGACCGGACTAGGCTCACGGGGAGTTTCGGCGTATCGAGGAGGACACATGGGCACGCACGAGGTGGCCAAGCCGCACATGGTGTCGGCGATCATCACCGGATGGGTCCTGGTCGCGCTCGTATACCTGATCTTCGGCTTCCTGTCGCAGAACTACCTCATCTACGTGCCGATGCTCATCGCCTACGCCGTGTGGACCGTCGTGTCGCTGCAGATCTTCGGCCGCGGTCTCGATCGCGAGATGGCCGAGTCCGGCGAATCGCACTAACTCTCCGTTCCTCGCGAAAGTCCCGGTTATCAA
>JALQSY010000116.1 GCA_023264215.1 Candidatus Nanopelagicales bacterium | reverse complement strand
CCTGTGCTCGGGCTGGGCGAGGAGATCCTCGACATCGCCGTCACCCCGGATCGCGGATACGCACTGTCCATGCGCGGCGTCGCGCGCGAGGTCGCGATCGCCTTCGACCTGGCGTTCGACGATCCCGGGCAGCGGCTCGTCGAGCTGCCCGCTCCCGCGCCGGATCTCGAGCCCTGGCCGTGCTCGGTCGACGATCCGAGCATGTGCGAGCTCTTCACCGCACGCCGCATCATCGGATTCGACCCGCACGCGCCGACACCGGACTGGATGAGCAGGCGCCCGGTGTCGCTCGCCGTCGACATCACCAACTACGTCATGCTCGAACTCGGCCAGCCGCTGCATGCATTCGACGCTGCCAAGCTCGTCGGCGCTGTGCGCGCCGGTCGCGCAGCGCGCGGGGACCGCGTCGAGACGCTCGACCACGTGGAGCGCACCCTCGACCCCGATGACGTCGTCATCCGCGACGACTCCGGCGTCATCGGCCTGGCGGGCACCATGGGCGGGCTGCACACCGAGATCGACGACGACTCGACCGATGTCGTCCTCGAGGCCGCCCGCTTCGTCCCCGAGCCGGTCGCGCGCACCGCGCGCCGTCACCGCCTGGGATCAGAGGCGTCGCGGCGATTCGAACGCGGGGTGGACCGGGTCCTCGCCCCCTACGCATCGGCGCGCGCCGCTGCACTGCTGCTCGAGTACGGCGGGGGCACCTACGCCGGCATGACCGCGTGGGAGTCGCCGTACTCGCCGACAGTGATCGAGATGGACGCGACACTGCCCGAGCGCACCGCGGGGATGCCGATCGATCGACCCACCGTCGTCAGGCTCCTGGAGTCGGTGGGCTGCGAGGTCGCGGGCGCCGAGGTGCTCACGGTGACCGCGCCGCCATGGCGGCCGGACCTGACTGATCCGGCTGACCTGGTCGAGGAGGTCGTGCGCCTCATCGGCTACGACGCGCTCCCCTCGCACCTGCCCCAGGCCCCCGCGGGATACGGGCTGACCCGCGAGCAGAGACTGCGTCGCCGCGCGGGAATCGCGCTCGCCGGTGCGGGCATCGTCGACGTGCTCACCTACCCCTTCGTCGGCGAGGCCGACCTGGACTCGCTCCTGCTGACTGCGCAGGACGCCCGCCGACGCGCACCCCGGCTCGCCAACCCGCTGTCGGAGGAGCAGCCGCTGCTGCGCACCACCTTGCTCCCCGGGCTCTTCACCGCGCTGCGCCGCAATCGTGCCCGCGGCGCCGACGGGATGGCGCTCGGGGAGATCGGCCGCATCTTCATCGCTCCCCCCGGTCCGGCGCCGACGGACGTGCCGCGCCCGGGGGTCGACGACCGCCCGTCGAGCGAAGAACTCGCCGCGCTGCACGCGCTGCTGCCCGAACAGCCCTACCGCGCGGCCGCGGTGCTCGCGGGCGACCTCGAGGCGCCCGGATGGTGGGGGGAGGGTCGCGCGGCCGCATGGGCCGACGCGATCGAGATCGCGCGCATCCTGGCGGCCGCACTCGGTGCGGATCTCGTCGTGCGGCAGGGCAGCGACGGGCCGTTCCATCCGGGACGGTGTGCTGAGCTCGTCGTGGGTGACGCGGTCATCGGTCACGCCGGCGAACTGCACCCGCGGGTGATCGCGGCGTACTCCCTGCCCGAGCGCACGAGTGCGTTCGAAGTAGATCTGGACGCGCTCATCGCAGCGGCCCTGCCCGTCGCACCGGCGCCGGCGATCAGCACGCAACCGGTGGCCAAGGAGGATGTCGCCCTCATCGTGGCCGAGTCCGTCCCGGTCGCGGCGGTGTCCGCGGCCCTGCGCGACGGCGCGGGGGAGTTGTGCGAGGACGTGCGCCTGTTCGATGTCTACGCCGGACCGCAGGTGCCCGAGGGTCACAGGTCCCTGGCCTTCGCACTGCGCTTCCGCGCCCCTGATCGCACCCTGTCCGCCCAGGAGATCGCCGAGGCGCGCGAGGCGGCAGTGGCGGAGGCGGCGCGTCGCCACGGCGTGGTCCTGCGCGGCGGCTAGACCCGCCCCCCGGGCTGATTTATGCGTGTATGCGTATACTTCCCGCGTGACCCTGACCGCCGCCGTCGCCGGCGCCTCGGGCTATGCCGGGGGCGAACTGCTGCGCCTGCTCCTGGCACACCCCGGACTGGCCATCGGTCCCCTCGCGGCGGGCTCGAAGGCCGGGCGCACCGTCGGGGAGGTGCATCCGGCGCTTCCTGCGCTGGCTGACCGACCGCTCATCGCCGCGGACGCCGATGCTCTCGCGGGAGCTGACATCGTCTTCCTCGCGCTGCCGCACGGTGAGTCGGCGGCCCTGGCGCGCGCCCTGCCCGCCGACCAGCGCGTGGTCGACCTCGGGGCCGACTTCCGTCTGGCCGACGAGTCCGCCTGGCACGCGTTCTACAACGACTCCTACGCCGGCCACTGGGTCTACGGCCTGCCCGAGATGCGCGGCATGCGTCCGCAGATCGCGGAGTCCACGCGCGTCGCCAACCCCGGCTGCTACCCCACGGCGGTGGCCGTCGCGCTGGCGCCGCTGCTGGCCGAGGGTCTCATCGGCACATCCGTGAGCGTCGTGGCTGCGTCCGGGACGTCGGGCGCGGGTCGCACGCCGAGCGAGACGCTGATGGCGTCGCAGGTGATGGGCTCGATGTCCGGCTACAAGGTCGGAGGTGTCCACCAGCACACGCCCGAGATGGAGCAGTCGCTCACGCACGCCGCAGGCACGGATGTCACCGTCTCGTTCACTCCGCTGCTCGCCCCGATGCCCCGGGGCATCCTCGCCACCTGCTCCGCCGATCTGGCCGAGGGTGCCACGAGCGAGGACCTGCAGGAGTGCCTGTACGCGGCGTACCAGGGCGAGCCCTTCATCCGCGTCCTACCGCCGGGGCAGTGGCCGCAGACAGGCGCGACCGTCGGCGGCAATGCCGTGCACCTGCAGGCCGCGGCGGATGCGCACGCCGGTCGCGCCATCGTCATGTCCGCTCTGGACAACCTGGTCAAGGGCGCCGCGGGTCAGGCACTGCAGAACGCCAACCTGATGCTCGGCCTGGAGGAGACCGCGGGACTCACGAGCGCGGGGGTGGCGCCATGAGCGTGACCGCACCGAAGGGCTTTCGTGCTGCGGGTGTCACCGCGGGGCTCAAGGCGAGCGGGCGCCCCGATGTCGCCGTCGTGGTCAACGACGGACCCCTGCAGTCCGCGGCAGCGGTGTTCACTTCCAATCGCTTCCCCGCGGCGCCGGTCCTGTGGACGCGCCAGGTCGTCGCCGACGGCGAGCTCCACGCGGTCGTCCTCAATTCCGGCGGCGCCAATGCGTGCACCGGCCCCGAGGGCTTCGCGGACACGCATCGCACCGCCGAGCACGTCGCGGCAGCGCTGAGCGCGGCCGGCTCCGATGTCGGTGCCGGCGAGATCGGCGTGTGCTCCACCGGGCTCATCGGGGAGCGCCTCCCGATGGATCGCCTGCTCGCCGGTGCCGACGCGGCCATCGCAGGGCTGAGTGCCGAGGGCGGTGGCGACGCCGCCGTCGCGATCATGACCACCGACTCGGTCCCCAAGACGGCCGTCGCGCGCGGCAGCGGATTCACCGTCGGTGGCATGGCCAAGGGCGCGGGCATGCTCGCCCCCGGCCTGGCGACCATGCTCGTGGTCGTCACGACCGACGCCGTCGCTCACCCGGACACGCTGCAGGCCGCCCTGGCGGCGGCCACCCGCGTCTCGTTCGACCGCATCGACTCCGACGGATGCATGTCGACCAACGACACCGTCATCGCGATGGCGAGCGGCGCGGCGATGGTCCAGCCCGGCGCCGACGAGTTGACCGAGGCCATCACCGCAGTGTGCGCCGACCTCGCGCTCCAGCTGATCGGCGATGCCGAGGGCGCGACCAAGGACATCGCGATCACCGTCACCCACGCCGCCACCGAGGATGATGCCGTGGAGGTGGCGCGTGCCGTGGCGCGCAGCAACCTCCTGAAGTGCGCGATCCACGGCGAGGACCCCAACTGGGGTCGCGTGCTCTCGGCGATCGGCACGACGTCGGCAGCATTCGAATCCGATCGTGTCGACGTGGCCATCAACGATGTGTGGATCTGTCGCGGAGGTGCTGCGGGGGACCCCCGCGACCTCGTCGACATGTCCGCGCGCACCGTGCGCATCCGGGTCGACCTGTCGGCGGGCGACTCCCAGGCGACGGTGTGGACCAATGACCTCACCGCCGACTACGTCCACGAGAACTCGGCGTACTCCACATGAGCGCGCAGGAGAAGGCCTCGGTCCTCGCGGAGGCGCTGCCGTGGCTGGAGCGATTCCGCGGCGCGACCGTGGTGGTGAAGTACGGCGGCAACGCGATGACGGACGACGCCTTGAAGCAGTCCTTCGCCGAGGACATCGTCTTCCTGCGGCTGGCGGGCCTGCGCCCGGTCGTCGTCCATGGCGGCGGCCCCCAGATCTCCGAGATGCTCGATCGCGTCGGAATCGCGAGCGAGTTCCGCGGGGGACTGCGCGTGACGACGCCCGAGGCCATGGACGTCGTGCGCATGGTGCTCACCGGACAGGTGCAGCGTGACATCGTGACGCTGATCAATGCCCACGGCCCGTTTGCCGTCGGTCTCTCCGGTGAGGACGCGCACCTGTTCCGCGCGGAGCGCCGCGGCGTCGTGATCGATGGGGTCGATGTCGATCTCGGCCTGGTCGGCGACGTCGTCGAGGTGCGTCCGGACTTCGTGCTGGACCTGCTCGACGAGGGTCGCATCCCCGTCGTGTCGACCGTCGCGCCCGACGAGGCCGGGGTCGCGCACAACGTCAACGCCGACACGGCGGCGGCCGCGCTGGCGGTGGCGCTGCGCGCCGAGAAGCTCGTCGTGCTCACGGACGTCCCCGGCCTGTTCGCCGACTGGCCGGCCAGCAGCGATGTCATCGCGGAGATCCGCGCAACCGCGCTGCGAACGCTGCTGCCCTCCCTGGAGTCGGGGATGGTGCCCAAGATGGAGGCGTGCCTGCGCGCGGTCGAGGGCGGCGTCCCGCGTGCCCACGTCATCGACGGGCGCGTCCCCCACGGGCTGCTCGTCGAGGTCTTCACCGACTCCGGTGTCGGCACCATGGTCCTGCCCGACGAGGCAGCGCCATGACCATCGCCTCCGTCCAGGACTTGCAGCGCCGCTGGCAGGCCTCCGTCATGGACAACTACGGCACGCCGGCGATCGCGCTCGTGCGGGGCTCGGGTGCTCGCGTGTGGGACGCCGAGGGCAAGGACTACGTCGACCTCCTCGCGGGAATCGCGGTCAACGCGCTCGGTCACGCGCATCCTGCGGTCGTCGCCGCGGTGGGGGAGCAGATGGCGACCCTCGGGCACACCAGCAACCTCGCGATGACACCACCGGCGATCGACCTCGCGGAGCGACTGCTCCACCTGCTCGACCCGAGCGGGGGGCGCGATGGGCGCGTCTTCTTCTGCAACTCCGGCGCGGAGGCCAATGAAGCGGCGTTCAAGCTCGCGCGGCGGACCGGACGCACACGGATCGTCGTGGCCGAGCGCTCCTTCCACGGTCGGACCATGGGTGCGCTGGCGCTCACCGCCCAGCCGGCGAAGCAGGAGCCGTTCGCCCCGCTCCCGGGGGATGTGGTGAGCGTGCCCTTCGGCGACACCGATGCGCTGAAGGCCACCCTCGATGACCGGACCGCGGCCGTCTTCCTCGAGCCGATCCAGGGCGAGGGCGGGGTCATCCCGGCGCCCGGGGGCTACCTCGAGGCGGTGCGCGCGGCGTGCGATGCGCACGGCGCGCTGCTGGTGCTGGACGAGGTGCAGACCGGCGTCGGCCGGACGGGAGATTGGTTTGCGCACCAGGCGTCCGATGTGCAGCCGGACGTCGTCACGCTCGCCAAGGGCCTGGGTGGTGGCCTGCCGATCGGCGCCATGG
>JALQSY010000115.1 GCA_023264215.1 Candidatus Nanopelagicales bacterium | reverse complement strand
GCGGCCTCGGGGTGGTACTGCACGCTGAACGCCGGGACGTCCAGGCAGCGCAGCCCCTCGACGACATCGTCATTGAGGCAGACGTGGCTCACCTGGACGCGTCCGTAGGGGGTCGTCGTGATCTCGCCGATGGGCGCATCGACGGCGAAGCCGTGGTTGTGCGCGGTCACCGCGACCCGCCCGGTGGCGAGGTCCTGCACCGGCTGGTTGATGCCCCGGTGGCCGAACCGCAGCTTGTAGGTGCCGAACCCGAGGGCGCGACCGAGCATCTGGTGGCCGAAGCAGATGCCGAAGACGGGCCGGCGCGCGTCGAGCGCGGCGCGCACGAGCGAGACGGCGTGCTCGGCGGTCGCGGGGTCGCCGGGACCGTTGGAGAAGAAGACCCCGTCGCGGCCTCGCTCGAGCATCTCCTCGGCGCTCACATCCCCGGGCAGGACGTGCACGGTCATGCCGCGCTCGGCCATGCGATGGGGCGTCATCGACTTGATGCCCAGGTCGACCGCCGCCACGACGAAGCGCTCCTCGCCCAGCGCCGGGACGACGTACGCCTCCGACACCGTGACGTCGCCGGTGAGCTCCCGACCGGCCATGGGGGGCGCCTCGAGCACGCGGGCGACGAGATCGGCCTCCTGCGCATCGGCGTCAGCCCCGCTGAAGATGCCGACTCGCATGGCGCCGCGATCGCGCAGGTGCCGCGTGAGAGCACGGGTGTCGATCCCCTGGATGCCGACGACGCCGGCCTCGACCAGGTCGTCCTCCAAGGTGCGCTGCGCACGCCAGTTCGAGGGGATCGGCGAGGGGTCGCGCACGACGTATCCGGACACCCATATCCGCCGGGACTCCGGATCCTCGTCGTTCATCCCGGTGTTGCCGACATGCGGGGCCGTCATGACCACGACCTGGCCGCGGTACGACGGATCGGTGAGTGTCTCCTGGTAGCCGGTCATCCCGGTGGAGAACACCGCCTCGCCGAGCGTCGACCCGATGGCGCCGTAGGCGCGGCCGCGGAACACCCGGCCGTCCTCGAGCACGAGAAGGGCAGGCTGCATGCTCATCTGCCCTCCCCTCCCGCTCGATCCGGCTCCTGCGTCAGCCCGCGGATCGCATCGAGGAGCTCGGCCTGCTCCTCGGCGGAGTCCGCGCGCAGCCCCGTGTCCATCAGCCTGCCACCTAGCTCCCACGTCACCACGAGCACCCCGTCGCGCTCGTAGGCCTTGCCCGCGATGCCCCGGGCCATGTCGGCTCCGCGCACGCTCGCTGCAGGGATGAGCACGTCGCGCGCCCCCTCGCGCCACAGCGCCAGCCCCTCGCGCTGCACCTGCGCGCGGACGCGGCTGCGCACGCCCAGATCGTGGACCACCACGCGGTCGAGCCAGTCGCCGTGCGCCGTGGTGCCGAGGAACACGCCGGTCACTTCGGTGCCGGCGACATCCTGCGTCGAGGCTGCCGGGAGCGGCGGCGCGGGGATGTCGGCCTGGCGTCGGGCACGCCGTACCCAGCCGCGCCGCATGCCCCACAGCACCAGCGCGATCACGGCGAACATCGCGAGCACCAGCAGGATGCGCAGCGGCCACTGCGTGACCGGTGCCGAGACGGGTTCGACAGCCGCGAGTGCCGCGATCACGCTAGCGCTCCGTCGCGCACCGTGGACCGGCCACGCAGGATGGTGTGGACGACGGCGCCGTGCATCTCGCGCGCCAGGAACGGCGTGTTGGCGCTGCGCGACGGCGATCGCGACGGGTCGACCGTCCACCGCGCATCGGGGTCGACGACGACGAGCGTGGCCGGCTCGCCCACCGCGATGGGCCGACCCTGATCCGCAAGCCGGCCGATCCGCGCGGGGCTCTCGGACATCCGATCGGCGACCGCGCGCCAGTCCAGGCGCCCCGGCTCGACCATCGTCTCGACGACGATGGGGAAGGCGGTCTCCAGGCCGAGCATGCCGAAGGCTCCCGCCGCCCATTCGCAGTCCTTGTCCTCGCGCGCGTGGGGCGCGTGGTCGGTCGCCACCACGTCGATGGTGCCGTCCGCGAGGCCGTCGCGCACGGCATCGACGTCGGCCGCCGTGCGCAGCGGCGGGTTGACCTTGTAGCGCGGGTCGTACGTCCGCGCGAGCTCCTCGGTGAGGATGAGGTGATGGGGCGTGACCTCGGCCGTGACGTCGACCCCGCGCTGCTTGGCCCACCGGACGATCTCGACCGATCCCCGGGTCGACAGGTGGCAGATGTGCACGCGAGACCCCACATGCTGCGCGAGCAGCAGGTCGCGCGCGATGATCGCCTCCTCCGCCACCGCGGGCCAGCCGCGCAGGCCGAGCACCCCGGAGAGCTCGCTCTCGTTCATCTGCGCGCCCTCGGTGAGGCGCGGATCCTGAGCGTGCTGGGCGATCACGCCGTCGAAGGCCTTGACGTACTCGAGCGCACGACGCATGAGCACCGGATCGCTCACGCAGACACCGTCGTCGCTGAACACCCGCACCCGCGCCGCGGAGTCGGCCATGGCCCCGAGCTCGGCGAGCCTCTCGCCCTGCAGCCCGACCGTGACCGCGCCCACCGGGTGCACGTCGCACAGGCCCGCTTCGATCCCGCGCCGCCATACCTGCTCCACGACGCCGGCGGTGTCCGCGACCGGGTTGGTGTTGGCCATGGCATGCACCGCGGTGAAGCCGCCGAGGGCGGCGGAGGCCGTGCCGGACGCGATGGTCTCGGCATCCTCCCGGCCGGGCTCGCGCAGGTGCGTGTGCAGATCCACGAAGCCGGGCAGCACGATCAGGCCGCGTCCGTCGATGACCTCGTCGCCGCTGCCACTGCCCGCGGCGTCGATCGACGTGATGACGCCATCGGACCACGTGATGTCGACCGCGTCCTCGCCGTAGGGCCGCACGTTGCGCAGGACCGTCGTCATGCCGTTGCCTCCTCGAGTGAGCCCGACGGGGAGGGCTCTGCCGTTGCGCCGGGCAAGCCCGACAGGGAGGGCTCCGCCGTCCCGCCGGGCCCCTCGGCCGCGCCGAGCAGTCGATAGAGCACCGCCATGCGCACGTGGACGCCATTGGTGACCTGCTCGACGATCACCGACCGGGGCCCGTCGGCGACCTCTGCTGTGATCTCCATGCCGCGGTTCATCGGACCCGGATGCATCACGATGCCCCCGTCGGCCAAGAGATCGGAGCGGCGTACGTCGAGGCCGTAGCGTCGGGAGTACTCGTTTGTCGACGGGAAGTACGCGGCGTTCATGCGCTCGGCCTGCACGCGCAGCATCATCACCGCATCTGCGCCGGGCAGTGCCGCGTCGAGGTCATAGGAGATCTCGCAGGGCCAGGCTTCGACACCGACGGGGAGCAGCGTCGGCGGTGCGACGAGGGTCACGTGGGCGCCCAGGGTGCGCAGCAGCAGGACGTTGGACCGCGCGACGCGACTGTGGAGGACATCGCCGACGATGACCACGCGCCGACCCTCGAGGTCACCCTCGCCGGCGGCCAGGTGGTGGCGCAGGGTGTAGGCGTCGAGCAGTGCCTGGGTCGGGTGCTCATGGGTGCCATCCCCGGCGTTGATCACGACGCCGTCGATCCATCCGGAGTGCGCGAGTCGATGCGGCGCTCCGCTCGCGCCGTGGCGGACGATGACCGCGTCCGCGCCCATCGCCTCGAGGGTCAGCGCGGTGTCCTTGAGGCTCTCGCCCTTGGACACGCTCGACCCCTTGGCGCTGAAGGTGATGACGTCAGCCGAGAGGCGCTTGGCCGCAGCCTCGAAGGAGATCCGCGTGCGGGTCGAGTCCTCGAAGAACAGGTTGACCACGGTGCGACCGCGCAGCGTCGGCAGCTTCTTGACGGTCCGGCCCGAGACGCGCGCGAGCTCGGCGGCCGTATCGAGGATCGCGATGGCCTCATCGCGCGAGAGGTCGGCCGCGCTGAGCAGATGGGTGCTCATCCGGACACCACCACCTCGTCGAGGCCATCCACCTCGCGAACGCGCACCCGGACGGCCTGGTCGAGGGAGGTGGGGATGTTCTTGCCGACGTAGTCCGCACGCAGCGGGAGCTCGCGGTGGCCGCGGTCGACGAGGACGGCGAGCTGCACGGCCCGTGGTCGCCCGAGGTCGCTCAGCGCATCGAGCGCGGCGCGGATGGTGCGCCCGGAGAAGAGCACGTCGTCGACGAGGACCACAAGCTGGCCGTCGATGCCGTCCACGGGAACGTCGGTGGCGTGCAGCGGCCGAGCACCGCGCAGGCTGAGGTCGTCGCGGTACATCGTGATGTCGAGGGCGCCCACCGGGACGGGCACGCCTTCGATGTCGGCCATCCGCGCGGCGATGCGACGGGCGAGCGGCACCCCGCGCGTTTGGATGCCGAGAAGGATGAGGTCGTGCGCGCCGTGCGCGCGCTCGAGGATCTCGTGGGCGATGCGCCCGATGATGCGTGAGATGTCGTCGGCGTCGAGGACGCGGGCGCCGGCCTCCTCGAAGGCGTCGCTCGCACGCCCCGGGGGCACGTCGGCAGCCGTCATGGCTGACCTCCTTCCCCGCCTCGCAGGACGGGTCGTTAAAGGATGTCGGGCCGACCCTAGCCGACGCTGCGGCCATCCCCAGCAGCGCCACGGACGTGTGACCACTGAGGCGAGAGGGGCGGCCGGCTCCCTGCCTACCGCCGGGTGGCGGTGGGCGTGCACGGGTTGCCCAGTGGGCAGGCGGATCAGCCGCCGGCGGCCCAGGTGAGGATGGCGGCGAAGACGAAGCCGGCAGCGCCGATGAGGCCGGCCCAGGCCTTCACGCTGCGCACGGCGATGGGGATCATCTCGTTGATGACCACGACGAGCAGGGCGCCCGCGGCGATGGACTGGATGATCGCCTGGAGCGAGTCCGAGACGCCGTAGAGCAGGGTGTAGCCGAGTGCGGCGAAGACGGCGCCGACGATGACGATGAGGGAGAACCTCAGCAGGACCTTGCCGAGCACCATTCCGCCCGCGAGCAGCGCGGCCGCGATGCCGATCGCCTCGGGAATCGCGGCGATGAAGATCGATCCGACAAGGGCCGCGGACACCCCCACGCTGGCCGTGTGCAGGGTCAGGCCGACGGCGATCGACTCGGGCACTCCGTCGATGACCATGCCGATCGTGAGATTGCGGGCCTCCTTGGCGGTTGCGCCGTGGGACGCGCCCGAATCGTGGGACGAGCCCCCACCGTGCGACGAGCCTCCATCGTGCGACGCGCCGGCTTCGAGTTCGGCCTCGACCTCGGCCTCGATGGCGACGCCGGGTTGCTCGGACTCCCCCTTGCGCTCGAGCAGGGCGATGATCCCGAAGTAGATGAGGCAGCCGATGCCGATGCCGATCGCCGTGGGCAGGGCGCCGGCCTCGTCGTACGACACGGCGACCAGGTCGACCGACACCGCCGAGATGACGGCGCCGGCGCCGAACGCCATGAGACCGCCGACGATGGCCGGGCGCTGCAGTCCGGGGAAGCGCCACACCAGGAGGGCGCCGATGATCAGGGCGGATTGAGCGACGGCGCCGAAGAGCGCCGCCTCGAGCCATCCGCCGTCAGGCATGCGCGGACGCTACACCCCGCCGCCCTTGCCTCCGCTGCCGATCAGGTGAACGCGCATGCCGTTCGTCGTGCCGGGGATGCCGGGGGGTACGCCGGCCACGATGACGACGCGATCGCCGTAGGTCACGCGACCGATGTCGAGGAGGGCGCGGTCGACCTGCACGACCATGTCGTCGGTGTGGGTGACCGAGGGCACGAGGAAGGTCTCGACACCCCAGACGAGGGCCAGCTGGCTGCGCACCCGGGGGTTGGGCGTGAACGCCAGGATGGGCGCCGGAGCCCGCCAGCGCGCGATGAGGCGGGCCGATGAACCGGCCGAGGATGCCGTTCCGTCGTTCAAACTCGATTCGCGCATTCAAAATACCGTGACCAATTTGGGCTGG
>JALQSY010000114.1 GCA_023264215.1 Candidatus Nanopelagicales bacterium | reverse complement strand
CGGTGCTCCTCTTCGGCGCGATCGCCCTTGTCTTCGCCAAGGTGCCGAACTGGCTGCGCACCGACAAGGTCATCACCATCATCGAGCGAGGGCACGAAACCAGCGCTCAGACCGCCGTGCGCCTCACCGCTCTCCTGCTCGTCGCGCTCCTCGCCGTCGCCGAGGGGTTCGGCCTCGATATCGTCCTGGGCGCCTTCATCGCGGGCATCATCATCAAGCAGCTGGCCCCCCACGACGGGGAGCCCATCCTGCAGACGAAGGTCGAGGGCATCGCCTTCGGTGTCTTCATCCCGATCTTCTTCATCGTGTCGGGCGCGAGGCTGGACGTGAGGTCGATCGTGGAGAACCCCACGCTGATGCTGATCTTCTTCGTGCTGCTGCTCATCGTCCGAGGGATCCCGCAGTTCTTCATCTACCGCCGGGCAATCCCCCAGGGCAAGGAGCGCGCGGGCTACTCGCTCTACGTCGCGACAGCGCTGCCGATCATCGTCGCGGTGACCTCGGTCGAGCTGGGCGCCGGGCTCATGGACTCCTCCACCGCCGCCGCGCTTGTGGGAGCAGGCGCGCTCTCGGTCCTGGTCTTCCCGCTCATCGCTCAGGCACTCCTCCCAAAGCGAGCAGCGGCTCAGGACGAGGAGCGCAGCGACGCGACGGCGTAGAGCGCGACGCCGGCAGCGACGGAGGCGTTGAGCGACTCGGTGTCGCTTGCCATGGGGATCGACACGATACGGTCGCATGACTCGCTCACCAGGCGACTGAGTCCACGCCCCTCACCGCCGATGACGATGACGAGCGCATCCTCGGCTGTCGCCCTATCCAGGTCCGGGAGTTCGACATCGCCGTCGGCGGCCAATCCGATGACGGTGCAGCCGGACTTGGCGTAGGCGGTGAGCGCCCGCGTGAGGTTGGTGGCGCGCGCCACCGGGAGGTGGGCCAAGGTGCCCGCGCTGGTCTTCCACGCCGAGCCGGTGACACCCGCCGCCCGGCGCTCGGGTACCACGACGCCATCAGCCCCGAATGCTGCCGCGGATCGCACGATGGCTCCGAGGTTGCGCGGATCGGTCACGCCGTCCAAGGCAACGATGAGAGGAGAGTGCCCGGCGTCGGCGGCTCGAGCCAGCAGGTCCGCGGGATCGAGGTAGTCGTAGGCGGGGACCGTGAGCAGCAGTCCCTGGTGCGCGGCGCCGCCGGACATCCGGTCGAGTTCCAGGCGCGTGACCTCCATGAGCGGCATCCCCAGGTCCGCCGCCGTCGACAGCGCCTCGCGGACCCGATCGTCGGTGTCGACGTACTGCTGCACGTAGAGCGCACTGGCCGGCACGCCCGCGCGCAGCGCCTCGACGACGGGGTTGCGGCCCACGAGCACCTCGCGCCCGTCCTTGCGCGCCCTGCCGGCGGGCGCGGACTTCGCGGTGCGCTTCTCCGCAGCTCGCGCACGGCGCGCTGCCGGATGCTTCTGGCGGTCCTCCGCCTTGGGCGTCGGTCCCTTGCCCTTGAGCGCCTTGCGCCGCTGGCCGCCGGAGCCGACGGTCATCCCCTTCTTGGTGCCGGTCTTGCGCATCGCTCCCTTGCGCTGGGAGTTGCCGGCCATCAGGCCTCCTCGGCCAGCGACCAGCGCGGACCCGCGGGGGTGTCCTCGACGACGATGCCCGACGCGGCAAGGCCGTCCCGGAGCGCGTCCGCGACAGCGAAGTCCTTGCGGTCGCGCGCGGCCTGGCGCTGGTCGAGCACGACGTCGACCAGCGGCCCGAGAGCACGACGTGCGGCTCCGTCGTCCGACTGCGCAGCCCAGGGCTCCGCGTAAGGATTGACGCCGAGCACGTCGAGCATCGCGGTGACCTCATCGCGAGCCGTGCGGGCGACCTCGAGGTCGCCGTCGGCAAGAGCCGCGTTGCCCGCGCGCACGGTGTCGTGGATGACTGCCAGGGCCTGCGGGACGCCGAGGTCGTCGTCCATCGCCGACACGAACGCAGCGGGCAGGCCGACCGGTGTCGGGGTGTCACCCAGCGCTTCCTCGGCCCGGCGCAGGAATCCTTCGATGCGCCGGTAGCCGGCGGCAGCCTCGGCGAGCGCCTCGTCGGAGAACTCCAGCATCGACCGGTAGTGCGCGGACCCGAGGTAGTAGCGCAGCTCGACCGGTCTCACCCGCTTGACCACCTCGGAGACCAGGAGCGAGTTGCCCAGGGACTTGCTCATCTTCTCGCCCGACGTGGTCACCCACGCGTTGTGCATCCAGTACTGGGCGAAGGCGTCCCCGGCGGCCTTGGACTGCGCGATCTCGTTTTCGTGGTGCGGGAAGAGCAGGTCCATCCCGCCGCCGTGGATGTCGAAGGACGGCCCGAGGTAGCGCGACGCCATCGCCGAGCACTCCAGGTGCCAGCCCGGGCGGCCCGAGCCCCAGGGGGTCTGCCAGTGCGGCTCGCCGGGCTTCGCGGACTTCCACAGCGCGAAGTCGCGCGGATCGCGCTTCACGCTCGCGTCGGAATCGCCCGCGGGCTGCATGTCATCGAGCCGCTGCCCGCTGAGGGCGCCGTAGTCAGCGAAGGAGCGCACATCGAAGTACACGTCGCCGTCCGCCGCGTAGGCGTGCCCGGAATCGATCAGGCGCTGCATCAGTTCGACCATCTCCGGGACGTGCCCTGTGGCCCTCGGCTCATAGGTGGGCGGCAGGCAGCCCAGCACGTCGTAGGCCCAGGTGAAGGCACGCTCGTTGCGCATGGCCACCTGCCAGTAGGGGACCCCCTCCTCGGCGCCCCGAGCCAGGATCTTGTCGTCGATGTCGGTGACGTTGCGGACGAAGGTGACGTCGTATCCCGAGGCCATGAGCCACCGGCGCAGGATGTCGAAGGCGAGCCCGGAGCGGATGTGGCCGACGTGGGGAGGAGCCTGCACAGTGGCACCGCACAGGTAGATCGACACCCGACCGGGCTCGAGGGGGACGAACTCGCGCGCCTCCCGGGCGGCGGTGTCGTACAGGCGCAGGCTCACCCGGACAGGGTAGTGGCAGGTCGGCATGCGCTGAACGTCCCGGTTGTTGACACTTATCCGCGACCGGAAGTGTCAACAACCGGGACGTTCAGCAAGCTCCGTGGGATGCCTCGCAGGGGCCTTGTGATCGGCCCTAGTGCGGCAGGCGCGTAACGACCTTGTCGGGAGTGATGCGACAGACGATTCGCACGTGGTCGGTGCCGTCATCGCCCAAGAAGCGTTCGGTGCCGGTGTACTGCTGGTTGAGGCGGTCGATGAGCTCGCGGCCGCCCTCCTCGGTCATGGAGACGGTGCCGCGGATCTCGACGTACGAATACGGGTTGTCCTTCGGATAGACGAGCAGCGTCACCTTGGGGTCGCGCTCCATGTTGAGGTACTTGCGTCGGCCCTTGATGGTCGACACGAGCAGATCGTTGCCATCACGCTCGACCCACACCACCGACAGATGCGGGTAGCCGTTGGGATTGATCGTCGCCATGGTGGCGAACTCCGGGGCGTCGAGGATGGCGAGCACCTCGTCAGGGATCGTCGCTGTCATGGCTAGACCGTAGCGAACGGCGCGGATCTAGTCAGAAGCGGTGACGAGCAGGGCGGTCGCGATCGCCGCGAGCCCCTCACCGCGACCGGTGAGCCCGAGGCCGTCGGTCGTGGTCCCCGAGATGCTCACCGGTGCGCCCGCGGCCGAGCCGAGCACCCGCTGGGCCTCATCCCGACGGGTGCCGATCCGGGGCGCATTGCCGATGACCTGGATCGCGATGTTGCCGATGGCCCAGCCGGCATCGCGGACGAGTTGAGCCGAGTGGGCGAGCAGGTCGACGCTGCGTGCACCGGCCCATCGAGGATCGTCCACGCCGAAGACCGAGCCGAGATCGCCGAGTCCGGCCGCCGACAGCAGCGCATCGCACGCGGCATGCGCGGCGACATCGCCGTCGGAGTGGCCATCGAGTCCATCGCCATCCCACAGCAGGCCGGCCACCCACAGCGGGCGACCGTGCGCGAAGGCATGGACGTCGACTCCGATGCCGACGCGGCTATCCGACGCCACCGGAGGCCCGTCGTCGCGCGAGGATCGCCTCGGCCAGCACCAGGTCGAGGGGGCGGGTGATCTTGAAGGCCTCTTCGTGGCCGGCGACCGTCTGCACGTCGACGCCCATGCGCTCGACCAGGCCGGCGTCGTCGGTCGCGTCGCCACCGTCCGACGAGGCGTGCGCCCGCTGCAGCACATCGCGCGCGAAGCCCTGCGGTGTCTGCACCGCTCGCAGCCTGGCCCGATCCAGAGTCGCGCGCACGACGCCGTCGGCGTCCACTTCCTTGATCGTGTCCACGATCCCGAGGGTCGGGATGACGGCCGGCGCACCGGCGCGTACGGCGTTGGCGACCCGGTCGACGACGTCCGCCGGGACGAGCGGGCGAGCTGCATCGTGGACGAGCACCACGTCGACCTCGGGAGCGAGCGCGAGCAGGGCGCGCGCGACGGAGTCCTGACGCGTCTCACCGCCCGAGACGATGGTGATGGGGAGTTCGATCCCGGCAAGCAGGCCGCGCGACTCGTCGACCGCGTCCTCGGGGACAGCGACGACGATCACGTCGATGTCCCGCGCGGTCGCGAGATTGCGGATCGCGTGCAGCAGGATCGGCTGCCCGGCGAGAGTGCGCAGGGCCTTGGGTGCGCCCGGACCGAGGCGCTCGCCGCGGCCGGCGGCGGGCACGATCACGGCGGTGAGTCCCTGGGTCACTGCGTCGTCGCCCACGGCGACCTCCGCTTCACGTGCAGGGGCACTGCGGCCCGAGGATGCCTAGGAGGCGAGGACCTCGTCGAGGATCGCCTCAGCCTTGTCCTCGTTGGTCTTCTCCGCGAGAGCGAGCTCGCTGACGAGGATCTGACGGGCCTTGGCGAGCATGCGCTTCTCCCCGGCGGACAGGCCGCGCTCGCGCTCACGGCGCCACAGGTCGCGCACGACCTCGGCGACCTTGATGACGTCACCGGAGGCAAGCTTCTCGAGGTTGGCCTTGTAGCGCCGGGACCAGTTGGTCGGCTCCTCGGTGTAGGGCTGGCGAAGCACCTCGAAGACCCGGTCCAGGCCCTCGGCGTTGACGACATCGCGCACGCCCACGAGATCGACGTTGTCGGCGGGGACACGGACGGTCAGGTCCCCCTGGGCCACGCGGAGGACGAGGTACTCCTTCTCCGCTCCCTTGATGATCCGGACCTCGACGGCCTCGATGAGGGCTGCCCCGTGATGGGGGTAGACGACAGTGTCGCCAACCTTGAACGTCATAGAAGAAGACCCCTTTCCAGGTCCATCAGGATATCACGGGCCCCAGACGTCCCACCCCGAGTCCTCGGTGATGCACCCGCTACGCTGCTGGAGTGATCGCATCGCGCCATCGCAACTCGGACACCCGTCAGCCCCTGCGCACTCTGGCGCTCGCCGCAACGATCCTCGCCGTCAGTCCGCTGCTTGCCGGTTGCTGGCAGGGCTTCGGTGCGAGCACGACGATGCAGAGTTCGATGAACTCCGGCAACGGCACCCAGGAGATCGTGGGCTCGCTGCGCATCGAGAACGCCACCGTCGTGCGCAATGACGCCGGACGCGCGTCGCTGGTGGTCGCGGTCTTCAATCAGGGCGACGCGCCCGACACGCTCACGTCCGTGGCCTTCGACGGCCAGCAGCTCGTGACCGAACCCGTCACGATCGAGCCCGGTTCCTTCGCGACCTTCGGCTACGGCGCAGAGGGCGCACCGCCGCAGAACTTCCTCGTGATCGATCCGATCTCGACGCCGGCCGGCTCCTACACCCCGGTGTCGATGACGTTCACGACGAACGGGATCGCCGAGTTCACCTCGCTCGTGGTCCCCGAAGTCGGCTACTACGCCGGCTTCGTGCCGCCCGCGGGCTGACCTCGGGGCTACTCGGCCTCGAACTTGTAGCCCAGGCCGCGCACCGTCAGCAGGTGCACCGGCTT
>JALQSY010000113.1 GCA_023264215.1 Candidatus Nanopelagicales bacterium | reverse complement strand
TGGCGACTTGACTGCACCGATGATCAGATGGCGTCGATGCAGCAGGCCCTGCGGCGTCGTGAGCTCGGCTGGGAGACCAAGCGGCGCTGGATGGAGGCCGAGGCCGTAGTCGGGCCCGAGGCCCGCGCGGACAAGGAGCGCAAGGTCCTCGATGATGTCGCCACGTGGACCGGTCGCCCGTCGGTGACCGCCGATGACGTCCGGCAGATCATCGACAGCGACTGCCAGCCGACGTAGCCGCCATCGTTGTTTCCACCGTGTGTGTCGTTAATGCGGCTCCTTAACGACACACACGGTGGAAACAACGGCGAGGTCTAGCCGAGGAAGCGGGAGAAGACCCGGGCTCGCAGGGCGGGCTTGCCCGTGCGGGTCTCGACGTCGTCGGCCGAACCCATGACGCGCAGCCCGACGTTGACGCCGAGCCAGCGCAGCGGCTCGGGCTCCCAGTCCGGCGACAGGTGACCGACCCACGGCAGCGACGTGAGGTCGGTGTCGCGACCGCCGATGAGGTCGGCGAGCGTCTTGCCGGCGAGATGCGACGTGCCCACGCCATCGCCGACGTAGCCGCCGCCCCACGCGATGCGTGTCACCGGGTCCAGGCCGCAGGAGGCGAACCAGTCGCGGGGGATGCCGAGGGCCCCGCCCCAGGAGTGCGTGACGGCGTGACCGGAGACCGCCGGAAACAGGTCGACGAGGTTGCGCCACAGATCGGCGAACACAGCCGGGTCGCTGTCGTACTCGGGTCGGATCGATGATCTGAAGTGGTACGGCGCGCCTCGGCCACCGAACGCGAATCGATCGTCGGCGGTGCGCTGGCCGTAGATGATGAGATGGCGGCCGTCGGAGAAGGTCTGCCGGTCGGCCAGGCCGATGGTGTCCCACACGTCGGCGCCGAGGGGCTCGGTGGCGATCATGAGCGAGTACACCGGCACCATGGCGCGCGAATAGCCCGGGAGCTGCGAGGTGTAGCCCTCGGTGGCGCGGACGACGTACTGCGCCTGGACTCGTCCATGCTCGGTGCGCACGAACCCCGGACGCAACTCGGTCACACGCGAGTGCTCGTGGATGCGGCCGCCGCGCTGGACGACGGTGCGCGCCAGTGAGCGCACGAGCCGCGCCGGATGGATCGCTGCGCAGTGGGGGGTGTACGTCGCACCGATGACGTCGGTCGCATCGAGCATCGCCCGGGCCTCGTCCGCGCCGAGAAGCCGATAGTCCTCCTCGCCGAAGCCCCAGTGACGCCACTCGGCGATCTCCTCCTGGGCGCGCTGCCACTGCAGCGGTGTCCGAGCAGCGACAACCGTGCCGCCCTTGGCCCAGTCGATGTCCCAGCCCTCGGACTGTGCCACGCGACCGATGTCGTCCACGGTGTCGTGCATGGCACGCTGCAGTCGCACGGCCGCATCGCGACTGCTCTGGGCAGCGACGGTGGCCACGCTCGCGGGGAAGAGGGCCGAGCACCAGCCTCCATTGCGACCGCTCGCGCCGAATCCCGCGTGCTCGGCCTCCAGGACGGTGACGCGGATGCCCGGCTGGGTGGTGAGCAGGTAGTACGCGGTCCACAACCCGGTGTAGCCCGCGCCGACGATCACCACGTCGGCCTCGGCATCGCCGGTGAGCGGCTCGCCGAGCGGTGCGCGCAGGTCGTCGGGCAGGGTGTCCCACCACAGGGATCGCGTGGTCATCGTCTCCACTGTCGCACGTAGTCAGGCAGCGGCACGTCGGCGGCCAACTCGTCGGCGACCGGGTCGCCGAAGGACTCCGTGATCGGCACCGACCCGGCCCAGATGCGCGAGTAAACGGGATCGACGAGGTCCTCGTCGAGATCCTCCGGCGGCCGATTGCCGACCTTGACGGAGATCTCGTCCAGGGGCATGGCGAGCGTGATGGTCGCCTTGAGCTCCTGCGGGGCGGGATGACGGGCATCGGCGGTGCGTCCGGGCATGAGGCTCTCCGACAGGTCCAGCAGGGCCGCGATCTCCTCATCGCCCTCGAGCCGACGACACGATCCGATCGCCATGACGCACCGGTAGTGCATGGACGACTCGAACAGGCTCCGCGCGAGGACGAGGCCGTCCAGGAGCGTGACGGTCAGGCACGTCGGGGATCCCTCGGCGAGCGTGCGGAACAGTCGCGAGGCGCTCGAACCGTGAAAGATCACCTCGTCGCCGCGGCGCGCGTAGCCGACGGGGACGACGTAGGGCTGACCGTCGGTGACCACGGCGACATGCGCCATCAGGCCGGCGTCCAGGATGGCGTAGGCGACCTCGCGCTCCGTCACGGCCTTCTCGGGGATCCGCTTGACGCGCGTGCGGGCAGTGGAGCCAGGGGAGGGAAGCGTGGTCACAGTCGGTTACCCGCTTCGGTGAGCACGTGCCGCAGGATCTGCTCGATCTCATCGAATTCGGGTTGACCGATGATGAGTGGTGGCGCGAGTTGGATGACTGGATCACCACGATCGTCTGCCCGGCAGTACAGGCCGTTGTCGAACAACGCCTTGGACATGAAGCCGCGCAGGAGTCGCTCTGATTCATCGGCGTCGAAGGTTTCCCGGGTGACCTTGTCCTTGACCAGTTCGATGCCGTAGAAGAACCCGGCTCCGCGCACGTCGCCGACGATGGGCAGGTCATGCAGCCGCTCGAGCGTAGTGCGGAAGGCAGCCTCGTTGTCCTGCACGTGCTGGAGCAGCCCCTCGCGCTCGAAGAGGTCCAGGTTGGCCAGGGCCACTGCGCTCGCCACCGGATGGCCGCCCCAGGTGTAGCCGTGGAGGAAGCTCGTCGTGCCATGGCGGAACGGCTCGAAGAGCCGATCGCTGGCGATCATGGCGCCTGCAGGCGCGTAGCCCGAGGTCATGCCCTTGGCGCAGGTGATGATGTCCGGCTGCACTCCGAACCGCTTGATCGCGAACATGTCGCCGATCCGGCCGAATGCGGTGATTGTCTCGTCGGCGACGAAGAGCACGTCGTACTCGTCGCAGATCTCGCGGACTCGCTCGAGGTAGCCGGGCGGGGGAGGGAAGCAGCCGCCGGAGTTCTGGACCGGCTCGAGGAAGACCGCGGCCACCGTCTCCGGGCCCTCGAACTCGATAGCCTCACGGATGCGCTCGGCTGCCCACAGGCCGAACGCCTTCTCGTCGTAGCGGTACTCCTCGGGTGCGCGATAGAAGTTGGTGTTGGGCACCTTGATGCCGGTGGGCACCAGCGGCTCGAAGTACTGCTTGGCTCCCGTGAGTCCGGTGATCGACAGTGCTCCGTGCGGTGTGCCGTGGTAGGCGATGTTGCGGCTGATGACCTTGTGCTTCATCGGCTTGCCGGTCAACTTGAAGAACTGCTTCGCGAGCTTCCACGCGCTCTCGACCGCCTCGCCGCCACCGGTCGTGAAGAAGACGCGGTTCAGGTCGCCGGGCGCGTAATGGGCGAGACGCTCCGCGAGTTCGATGGCGCGCGGATGGGCGTAGGACCAGACCGGGAAGAAGCCCAGCTCCTCCGCCTGGCGGGCGGCCGCTGCCGCGAGCTCCTTGCGCCCGTGACCGGCCTGCACGACGAACAGGCCCGCGAGGCCGTCGAGGTAGCGCCTGCCCTGGTCATCCCAGATATATGCGCCCTCGCCGCGCACCATGACCGGCACGTGTCCCTCGCCGGTCTCGTAGATCGAGTGCCGGGTGAAGTGCATCCACAGGTGGCGCTGGGCAGCAGTCGCCCATCGGTCATCTCCGGGTTCGGTGACGAATTGCGGCGTGACGGTCATCGCGTGCCCCAGGTGTAGATCTGCTTGCGGAGTTGGAGGTAGACGAAGGTCTCGGTGCGCTTGACGCCGGCGATCGGACGAATGCGACGGTTGAGGATCTCCAGCAGATGGTCGTCATCCTCGGCGACGACCTCGGCCATGAGATCGAACCCGCCGGCGCAGATGACGAGGTAGTCGACCTCGGCGAGTGCCTCGACCTCGGCCGCCACGGCCTCGAGATCGCCTTCGACCGTGATGCCGATCATGGCTGCGCGGGGGAAGCCCACCTGCAGGGGGTTGGTCACGGCCACGACCTGGATGACCCCGGAGTCGATCAGCCGCTGGACCCGATGGCGCACGGCCGCCTCGGACAGGCCGACCGCCTTGCCGATCGCAGCGTAGGGTCGCCGGCCGTCCTCCTGCAGCTGCTCGATGATCGCCTTGGCGACATCGTCCAGGGGCGGCGTGGCGCGATCGCTCTCGCGCGCGAGTCGGAGACGGGGCACGCGGACAGCCTAGGCAGGGATCGACCGGCGGATCAAGGCAATTCGTCGCGTGTGACGGGAAACACCGTCGGATTTCGTCGCTCATTGAGGGTAATGCTGACGGGATGGAGGGTCGGCGCTAGCGTGAGGCTGCCGACCGGCCAGGGTGGCCGGTCCTCGGACCTAAGGATGCGCTGTGAGCGACAAGCGGGTGCTGAACAACGTGATCGGCGGCGAGCGCGTGCCTTCGATGAGCGGCCAGACGCAGGATCTGGTCAATCCCACGACCGGCGAGGTCTTCGCGTCCGCCCCCATCTCAGGACCGGAGGATGTCGACCGCGCCTACGCCGTGGCGGCCGATGCCTTCGTCGAATGGAGGGACTCGACGCCGAGCGAGCGGCAGAAGGCGCTGCTCGGCATCGCGGACCTCTTCGAGGAGCACGCGGACGAACTCGTCGCACTTGAGAGCGAGAACACCGGCAAGCCCGTCGCGGTGACCATGTCGGAGGAGATCCCGCCGATGGTCGATCAGATCCGCTTCTTCGCCGGCGCCGCCCGCGTCCTCGAAGGTCGCGCGGCCGGTGAGTACATGAAGGGCTTCACCTCCATCATCCGGCGCGAGCCCGTCGGCGTCATCGGACAGGTGACCCCGTGGAACTACCCGATGATGATGGCGGTGTGGAAGTACGCCCCCGCGATCGCCGCGGGCAACACGGTCGTGCTGAAGCCGTCGGATACGACCCCGGTCTCGACCGTGCGGATGGCCGAGCTCATCACGGACGCGGGTCTGCTGCCCCCCGGCGTGCTCAACGTCGTCACGGGCGATCGGGATACCGGGCGCGCCCTTGTCTCCCATCCCACGCCGCAGATGGTCGCCATCACCGGATCCGTCCGCGCGGGCATGGAGGTCGCGGGCGAGGCAGCCCGGGACGTCAAGCGCGTCCACCTCGAGCTCGGCGGCAAGGCGCCCATCGTGATCTTCGACGATGCCGACGTCGAGGCCGCCGCCGAGTGGCTGGCTGTGGCCGGCTACTTCAATGCCGGCCAGGACTGCACTGCCGCGACCCGCATGATCGTGGCACCCGGCATCTACGACGACTTCGTCGCGGCGATCGGGCAGCAGGCTGCGGCAACCGCGACGACCTTCGAGGAGGGCCCGGGCGGCGAGGCGCTCGTACCGCCCGTGAACAACGTCAACCAGCTCGAGCGCGTCCTCGGGTTCATCGAGCGCGCACCCTCCCACGCGCGCATCGTGGCCGGAGGCAAGCGCCAGGGTGATCGGGGCTTCTACATCGAGCCGACGGTCGTCGCTGATCTGCGCCAGGACGACGAGATGATCCAGAACGAGATGTTCGGCCCGGTCATCACGGTGCAGAAGTTCTCCGACGAGGCCGAGGCGCTGGCCTGGGCCAACGGCGTCAACTACGGCCTGGCCTCCTCGGTCTGGACCAAGGACTTCGGGCGCGCGATGCGGATGGCCAGGAACCTCGACTTCGGATGCGTGTGGATCAACACCCACATCCCCATTGTTGCTGAGATGCCTCACGGCGGTTTCAAGCACGCCGGCTACGGCAAGGACCTGTCGATGTACGGGTTCGAGGACTACACCCGCATCAAGCACGTGATGGCCAGCCTGGACTAGTTCGTTGAGTGGCGACTTATCGCACACGACACGCCGTGACGCGCTGCGATAAGTCGCCACTCAACCAAGGAAGGGGCCCCGGACCATGGTCCGGGGCCCCTTCGTCGCTCTAGCGGGGAACGCCGATCA
>JALQSY010000112.1 GCA_023264215.1 Candidatus Nanopelagicales bacterium | reverse complement strand
TCGCCGAGGCGACGGACGAGGAGGCACGCGCCCAGCTCGAACTCGAGCTCGCCGCCGAGCACGAGCGGATCGCCGGCGGCGTGGAGCGCGCCGTCGAGATCGGTGTCGTCGACGAGATCGTCAGCCCGCAGACGACCCGCACCGCGCTCGCGGCCGCCCTGCTCGCCGAGGTGCACGCCCACGGCGTACGACGCGGCCAGCACGGCAACATCCCGCTCTGACGTCACACGCGTCACTCCCGTGTTGTCCACGTCAAGTGGGAGACCAACCCGCCTCCGCAGGCACGAAAGCGACGCTTCGTGACACTTTCGCACCCTTCCCAGTGTCACCAACGGTCGCTTTCGTGCTGGCGGGGCGATGCGACATCCGCGCGCTTGTCGGCCGCCGTCGAGTCACGCCGCGCCGATGTTCGTCGCAGGGGAACGACTGTGATGGGATACGCCCATGACCGCACTCCTCGACGCCCTTGATGACGGACCCCTGCTCGGCGACGGCGCCATGGGCACGATGCTGCAGGACCTCGGCAACGACGAGGGCGGCGCACCCGAGCTATGGAACGTCGACCACGTCGACGTGGTCGAGGGCGTGCTGGAGGGCTACGCGTCCGCGGGTGCGCGCCTGCTCACGACCAATACCTTCGGCGGCAGCCGGCCCCGTCTGCAGATGCACTCCCTCGAGGACCGGGTCGAGGAACTCAACAGGGCCGCCGCCGAACTCGCGCGACGAGTCGCCGATCGCCACCCCGGCACCTACGTCCTCGGCGACATCGGTCCGTCGGGTGAGCTCATGGAGCCGATGGGCGACCTCACGATCGATTCAGCCGCGGAGATCTTCGGTGAGCAGATCCGCGGACTCGTGGCCGGCGGCGTCGACGGGATCCTCATCGAGACGATGAGCGACCTCTCCGAGGTCGAGGCCGCCGTGACCGCTGCGCGCAAGGAGGCCCCGGGCCTGCCCGTGTTCGCGACGCTGAGCTTCGACACCAATCTGCGGACGATGATGGGGGTCTCCCCCGCCATGGCCGTGCAGGCGATGGCCGATCTCGGCGTCGATGTCATCGGCGCCAACTGCGGCCGGGGCCTGGACGAGATGCGCATCATCGCCGCTCAGCTCGCCGAGGCCGGTGCCGGGCGGGTGCGGCTGATGGTGCAGTCCAACGCCGGCCTGCCCAAGCTGCAGGGCGACTCCTTCGTCTTCGACGGCACGCCCGAGGAGATGGCGACCTACGCGGTGGAGATGCGCGACCTGGGCTTCTGCGTCATCGGCGCGTGCTGCGGCTCGACGCCGGAGCACATCGCCGCGATGCACGACGCCCTCGCCTGACGGTTCCGCCAGTCCGGGTTTCGTCCCGGTTATCAAGGCTTACGGCGACGCCTAACCCTTGATAACCGGGATTTTCGCGCCAGGATCGCGTCCTCACACGACGTGGTGCAGCACGCGCACGGGGGTGTCCTCGCCCGCAGCGCGATAGGGCTCGAGCTCGACATCCCACGCCGTGCCGAGCAGGTAGGCGATGCCGTCCTTGAGCTGAGCCCCCGTCGACTCCGCGCCCGCGATCGCAGCCCTCAGTCGATCCTCCGACACCAGGATGTCGCCGTGGACTCCGATGATGGCTCGGTGCAGTCCCAGGGTCGGCGTCAGCGCGAAGCGCTCGCCCTCGCGACCGGGTGAGGGATCCTCGGTCACCTCAGCGACGATGTCCGGGATGGCCTTGAGCGCGCTCATGAATCTCGACCCAAGGCCGGGCCGGCCGATCCAGGGAAGTTCCGCGCGCAGCAGCGGCGGCGCGACCGGCTGCGGCTGCCAGTCCAGGCGCACCTCGCTGTCGACGATGGATCCCAGGGCCCATTCGACGTGCGGGCAGAGGGCGCGGGAGACGGCGTGCAGGTAGACGACGCCGCGGGCCCGGCCGGCGGGCATCGCAGTGACCGACGACGCGGTCGCGGGCAGCATCGACGGGTGGACCGCCGAACGGCGCGGTGGCAATGTGGTCATGCCGTGGCCTCCTTCGTGAGGTTCGCCTTCCCCTGCGTCCTCATCCGGAGACGGGCTGCTCGACAGGGGCGGCTTGGCCGTCCCGCCGGGCTTGAGCCCTCCACGTTCCCCTCACCCTAGACCTACGCGCGGGCCGATGCCCGCATTGGATAGGGTCGCGACACGCCGATCATCCCCGGAGGAGACATGGCCGTCGCACACCCCGCCGTCCTCGCCGACGTCTGGACCGACCGCGCCGAGGGCGCCCGCGCCTTCGCCCGCCAGGTCGTGCTCGTGCTCGGCGGGGCCGCCTTCGTCGGCCTGGCCGCCCAGATCGCGATCCCGCTGCCCTTCACGCCGGTGCCCCTCACGCTGCAAACCTTCGCCGTCCTGCTCGCCGGCGCCGCGCTCGGATCCCTCCGCGGCGTCCTCGCCATGTCGGTGTACGCCGTCGCCGGTGTCGTGGGAGTGCCGTGGTTCGCCGAAGGCTCCTCGGGATTCGCACTCGCCAGCTTCGGCTACATCCTCGGCTTCATCGTCGCGGCCGGGATCGTCGGGCGCATCGCCGAGCACGGCGCGACCCATAGTGCCTGGCGCACCGCGGGCCTGATGATCATCGGCAACCTCGCGATCTACTCCATCGGCGTCACCTGGCTGAAGTACGCGATCGACTCCACGTGGGTGACCGCTCTGCAGCTCGGTGTCGTGCCGTTCCTCATCGGCGACGCGGTCAAGATCGCGCTCGCCGCGGGGCTGCTCCCGCTCACGTGGGTCGGTCTGCGCAAAGCCGGCCTGCTGCGCTAGTAGCCGCGATCAGTCACCGTCCACGCTCACCTCGATGGCGTAGCCGGTCCGCACGCCGTCCGTGAGGGTGATGCGGACGGCCGCCGTCACCCCGATCCGGCTGCCGTCGGCGTGACCGATCGAGTTCGGCCCGGTGAAGATCCCGTCCCCTGACTCGACCAGGCTCTGGGCGAGGCGGGAGATCGCCTCCACGTCGATGCCCTCGATCGCGAACCTGGTCCCCAGGATCTGGGCCGCCTCCCAGCCCAGGAACTCCCCGTCCGGCTCGATCGCGAGGAGCAGCGAGTCCAGGTCGAAGCTCAGCAGGTAGGTGCCGCGCCCATCGAGCCGTCGCCCATCGAGCCGGGGCATCGCGCCGCCCGGGTCGCCCTCGGGAAGCGGGTCGCCCTGCAGCAGATAGCCCATGGTCCGCCGGGTGCGGATGAGTCGTCCGCACGGACCGAGGCGATCGCGGATGTGATGGATGTAGACGAAGACATGGTCGCCGGAGCCGTACCACTCGCCCCAGACCTCGGCGGTGAGATCCTCCACGGAGACCACCCGACCCGCGTGACGAGCCAGGCAGGCGAGGATCCGGTACTGCGTCGGCGTCAGCGGCACCTCGACGTCGTTGACCATCACCCCCGCGCTGTCGAAGTCGATGAGCAGGCGATCAGGCCCGGCCCAGAACTCCGCGGTCCCGTGCCGCGACTCATCCACGTGCGGTCCTCCCCCACAGGCGCAACAGCACCCCCCCCCGGCGGGAAGGAATCACTGCATCGAGCAATCCTCATTGAACATCCTGCTCAGGGGGACACGAACAGCAGGGGCGAACAAGAAGACCTTAAGGTCAAACCGCCGTCAGGGCCATTGCAAGGAACGACGCACTCGTGTGCCACGGTCAAGCGTGATGAGGGTAACGCCGTTGCGCGACCCGCATGCGACACGCACCGACTAGGGTGCGGCCTCACGCACACGCCGCGCAGCGTCGGGATCACCGAACGCGGCCACCGTGGCGTCGGTCTCCGCCGTCAGTGCCGCCTCGAAGTCACCAAGCGACACCGACGACATCACGCGCCGCAGGTCGGACACCGCACGTTCGGACAGTCCGGTCAATTGGTCAGCGATGCGTACAGCCTCGCCCAGCACCTCATCGTCGGGCACCCGCCACTGGGCGATCCCCCAGTCGAGCAGCTGCTGGGAGTCGATGCGCTCGCCGAGCATGAGCAGGCGCCTGGCCCGTGACAGTCCCACCACGCGGGGCAGGATCGCGGTGACCCCGCCGGTGACGAACAGCCCCAGGGCCATCTCGGGGAAGAACGCCCGGGCGGACTCACCGACCACGACCATGTCGCAGTTCAAGACCCACTCGAAGCCACCACCGACGGCCCAGCCGTTGACGGCGGCGACCACGGGCACACGTCCCAGCACGATGTGACGGGTGACCTGCTGCAGCTGCTCGACGTACTCCCGCGTCGCCGCCTCGGAGCTGGCCTGGTCGGCGTACTCATGCAGGTCATCGCCCGCGCAGAACGCCCGGCCCGCACCGGTGAGCACGATCGCGCGGACCGATGGCTCTGCCTGCGCGGCCGAGAGCGCGGAGTTGAGGTCGGTGATCAGCTGCTCGGTGATCGCGTTGAGTCGCTCGGGCCGATTGAGCGTGATGATGCGCACCGCACCGCGATCCTCGGTGAGCACTGTCGACATCGCTCCTCCTCCTAGGTCCGGATCACGGCGGGTCTTGCCCTCCGTGCGCGGCAGTGCCCCGAAGTCAAGCACGCGCACGTCAGCAGTCACGCGCAGGTCGGCTCGAGCGGCCGCCTCGATGCGCTCGCGGATCACATCATCGGCCTCCCCGCAGTCGCGGGCGCGCTCGACCTCGAGGGGAAGTCGGTCGTAGGGACCCGGGCCATCGAGTGTGACCCGATACTCGCCGGACAGCGCGGGGTCCGATGTCACGAGCGCAGCCACCGAGGTGGGGAAGACGTTGACGCCGCGTACGACGACCATGTCGTCAGCCCGGCCCGTCACCCGCAGGCGCGGAGCCGTGCGTCCGCACGCGCAGGCATCCGTTGCCTCGATCGTCACGATGTCACCGGTGCGAAAGCGCACCAGCGGCTGGCAGTCGCGCGCGACGTGGGTGAGCACGAGTTCCCCGGTGGCACCCGCCTCCCAGTCGATGACGTCGCCGCGATCGTCGATGAGCTCCGGGTGGAGCACGTCGAGCGCCATGAAGTGCAGTGCGTCCTGCGCCTCGCACTGGCCGGCGAAGTTGCACATGATGTCCGTGACCCCGTAGTTGCTATTGCGGGCGGCGAAGCCCCATGTCTGCTCCAGTCGGGAGCGGAAGCCGGGCACGTCGAGGGCCGCTTCGCCGCCGAAGAGACCAAGGCGCAGGCCGAGGTCGCGTGGATCGACTCCCTGCTCGGCGAGGACCTGTTCGAGCACCGCGGGGTAGCTCGGCGTGCAGCTGATCGCGGTGACGCCGAGTTCGCGGATCGTCCGCACGAGCAGGTGGGGGTTGCCGACGCCGAAGGGCACGACGGTCGCCCCGGTGGCCTCCAGGGTCGTGTGATCGGTGTAGCCGCCCATCCACAGTTGGTAGTTCAGGCAGTGGATCACGACATCACCGGGGCCGAGTCCCGACGCGCGCTGAGCGCGGGCGCCGATCTCCGCGGTGTCGAGTGCGTCAGCCTCCGACAGCGCGAGGTTCATGGCCTCGCCCGTCGTGCCACCCGTGCGGTGCACGCGGCGCACGTCGCTCGGAGCCGCCGCGAGATAGGCGCCGAAGGGCGGATACGCACGCTGGCTCGCGCGCAGCGTCTCCTTGTCGACCAGCGGCAGGCTCGGCAGGTCGTCGAGTCGATCGGGGACGGCGTACCCGTGCCACAGCTCCCGGTAGAGCGCGGATTGGGCAGCGACGTACTCGCGCTGACGCGCCCACAGGCCCTGTCGATGCTCAGCCAACTGCTCCAGCGGTGCGAAGTCAGCGTTGGGGACAGTCCTCAACGCCCGAGGCCCAACTCTCGTGCGATGAGCATGCGCTGGACCTCATTGGTGCCCTCACCGATCTCGAGGACCTTGCTATCTCGCCAGAAGCGTGCAACGGGGTACTCGTTCATGAAGCCGTAGCCACCGAAGATCTGGGTGGCCCAGCGGGCATTTTCCACCGCAGCGTTGGACGCGTGCAGTTTGGCGATGGCCGCCTGGCGCTTGAACGGCTCGTCGGCGAGCATGCGCGAGCCGGCGTCGTAGTACGCC
>JALQSY010000111.1 GCA_023264215.1 Candidatus Nanopelagicales bacterium | reverse complement strand
TGCACGTCGAGCAGGGCCGCGGGCTGATCGACATGAACGCCGCCATCGGCGTGGGGACGGCGATCCTGCCCCACGGTCGCTGGCGCGTAGACATCTCAGGTCAGCCCAATCACGCGGGCACGACCCTGATCGCCGACCGCCGCGATCCGATGGTGGGGCTCGCCGCACTCATCGACTCGGCCCGGCGCGAGGCTGCCGCCCGGGATTCGATCTCGCACGCGGCGCGCGCGACGGTCGGCAAGGTGCAGTGCACGCCCAACGCGGTCAATGCCATCCCATCCCACGTCACCGGCTGGCTCGATGCGCGCGCGCACGACGAGGCAACGCTCGACGCGATGCTCGAGGCGATCGGTCAGGACATGCTGGATCTGCCCGGCCTGCACGTGCACATATCGATGGAGTCCCGCACCCCCGCCCAGGTGTTCGAGCCAGGACTGTCGGCTGCACTCGCGGAGATGCTCGCCGGGGCGCCCATGCTCGCCACCGGCGCAGGGCACGACGCAGGCGTGCTCGCCGAGGTCGGCGTGCCGTCGGCCATGCTCTTCGTGCGCAATCCCACCGGTATCTCGCACTCGCCCGAGGAGCACGCGGAGGACGCCGACTGCGAGGCCGGCGGAGCCGCTCTCGCCGATGTGCTCGCCGAGCTGCTCACCGCGGATAGCCTGCCGCGATGACCACCTGGTGGGCTGAGCGCGCGATCGTCGGCGGCGAGGTGCGCGAGCGTGTCGCCATCGAGGCGCGCGATGGCGTCATCAGCTCGGTCGATATCGATGTGGACGCTCCCTGGCACGCGCGAATTCTGGGTGGCGTCGTCATGCCCGGGGCGGTCAACGCCCACTCGCATGCCTTCCACCGCGTGCTCCGCTCGCGAGCCCATCGGGGTCGTGACTCCTTCTGGTCGTGGCGCGACCAGATGTACGCCGCCGCTGCGCGGCTCGACCCCGACGCCTACCGCACCCTTGCTCGAGCGGTCTTCGCCGAGATGCTGCTCGCCGGCTATACAGCCGTGGGCGAGTTCCACTACGTCCATCACGCGCCGGGTGGATCGGTGTACGCCGATCGCAATGAGATGTCGCATGCCCTCGCCGCAGCGGCCGAGGACGCCGGAATCCGCCTCGTGCTGCTCGATGCGCTCTATCTCGCGGGAGGTCCCGGGATCGCGCCCGACGAGAGCCAGATGCGGTTCAGCGACGGCAGCGCCGAGGCCTGGGCTGATCGCACCTCGGGGCTGCAGTCGTCGGGCCTGGTGACCCATGGCCTAGCGGTTCACTCCGTGCGTGCCGTGCCCCCCGATGCGATCGCGGTGGCGGCCGCGGTCGCGCGCGAGCGCGGTCTTCCCATGCACGCGCATGTGTCGGAGCAGCCGCGGGAGAACGACGAGTCGCTCGCGGCGTACGGCCGCACGCCGGTCGAGGTCCTGCGTGACGCCGGGGCGCTCGGCGCGGACTTCACCGCCGTGCACGCCACGCACCTGACCGAGCCCGATATCCGCGATCTGGGCGGGAGTCACGTCTGCGTCTGCGCCACGACGGAGCGCGATCTCGCAGACGGCATCGGGACGATTCCGGCGCTGCGCGATGCGGGGGCGCGCTTGTGCCTAGGCAGTGACAGCCATGCTGTCATCGATCCCTTCGAGGAGGCGCGCGCGATCGAACTCGACGAGCGCCTCGGCAGCCAGCGCCGAGGCACCTTCACCGGCGAGGAGTTGTTCGCCGTGATGACGACAGGCGGCGCGTCCGCACTGGGATTGCCCGCACAGGGAATAGCCGTGGGAGCGCCCGCGGACTTCGTGGAGATCGACACGTCGTCGGTCCGTCTTGCCGGTCACGATCTCGACGCGTTGATCGACGCCCTCGTGTATGCGGCAGGGCCCGGCGACGTCCGCACCGTGGTCGTCGCGGGAGTGGAGCGTGTGCGTGCAGGCCAGCACATGTCGATCGATGTCGCGACGGAGCTCGATCGGGCGATCCGTCAGGTGGTGGAGTCGTGAGCGTCATCGGCTGGACGAACATCGGCGAGTTGTGCACCGCTGATCCGACGGTCGGCGAAGGCGCGCTCGGCATCCTGCGCGATGCCGCGGTGGTGGCCGTCGACGGCCGCATCGCCTGGGTCGGGCCGGCAGCGCAGTTCCCCGATGTCGACGTGGCCTACGACCTATCGGGTGCGGCCGTGCTGCCCGGCTTCGTCGACGCGCATATGCATCCGGTCTTCGCCGGCGATCGCGCGGCGGAGTTCGACGCGCGCATGAGCGGCACGCCGTACTCCGCCGGAGGCATTCGCACCACGGTCGCGGCGACACGCGCGGCGAGCGACGAGCAACTCGCGGCGAATGCCGCGCGCCTGGCCGCCGAGGCCCTGCGCCAGGGCACGACGACCATCGAGGCCAAGTCCGGATACGGCCTCACCGTGGCGGACGAGGCTCGCTCGCTCGTGGCTGCCAAGACCGTCACGGACGAAACCACGTTCCTGGGGGCCCATGTCATCCCTGCGGAGTACGCCGGCCGCCCCGATGACTATGTCGATCTCGTGGCGGGGGAGATGCTGGACGCTTGCGCGCCGCACGCGCGATGGGCCGATGTCTTCATCGAGCGAGGGGCCTTCGATCCGGACCAGGCGCGGCGGATCCTCGAGGCCGCGAAGGCCAAGGGCCTGGGCCTGCGCGTGCACGCCAATCAGCTGACCCAGGGTGATGGTGTGCGGCTTGCGGTCGACCTGGGCGCGGCCTCGGTCGACCACTGCACCCACCTCGGCGATGACGACATCGAGGCGCTCGCCGGATCAGGGACGGTCGCGACGCTGGTGCCGGGTGCGGAATTCTCGACGCGCTCGCCCTATCCCGATGCCCGTCGCTTGATGGACGCGGGTGCGACCGTCGCCATCGCGAGCGACTGCAATCCGGGCTCGTCCTACACGACGTCAATGCCGCTCATGATCGCGCTTGCGGTACGGGAGATGGGCATGACCCCGGCCGAGGCCACGTGGTCCGCGACCGCAGGCGGTGCTGCGTCCCTGAGACGCGACGACATCGGCGTGATCGCGCCGGGACGGCGTGCCGACCTCATCGCACTCGACGCCCCCTCGCACGTTCACCTGGCCTACCGACCCGGCGTACCCCTTGTGGCCCGGGTGTGGCGCGGAGCCGCTATCGCCTGACGTGCTCGAGTGACGCGACAACGCGTTCTAGCGGCGCTCCGCTGATGCGCACCAGCGGCAGGCGCGGCGCGACGTACTCCGCGATGACGCGGTCTGCTCGCTCTCGATGCTGCACTCCGTCACGGACACCCTCGTCCGCAGTCCAGTCGAAGTCCGGTGCGCACCAGAGGATGGCGTCGTAGGTCGCTGCGTCTTCAATGCCGGCGTCGAGCAAGGTGTCGTCGTCGAAGTACACGATGCTGTAGACGGCGGTCATCAGCGGTAGCGGATCGGCGATGACCCACGGCGTCTCGGCGTACTCGGCCGCACGCGCCACGGTGCCGACCGTCATCTGCTGGGTGAGGAAGATCCCTTCCTGATCGGCCAGTGCGGGAAGCCGACCGAAGTCGCGGACGAAGTCGCGCAGGTACTCCTCGGCGACGAAAGCCGGCAGCGCGTCGGCGAGCCCCATGGCGAGGGTGGTCTTGCCGGACGACTCGCCGCCGAGCAGTCCGATCCGCCGAGGGGCCATGCCCCCATCCTTGGCTGCGAGTTCGTTCGGTGGCGGGTTATCGCAGGGCTCCGCGGCGTGTCGCGTGCGATAAGTCGCCAGTCAACGAACTGCCCCCTTGCAAGCCGGGTTACCGGCGAGTAGCGTTTGTTGACAGATGCTCAATTGGCGCACCTGGCGCCCGAGGGAGGTACCCATGACCGAGGCATTCATCTACGAGGCGATCCGCACCCCGCGCGGGCGCGGCAAGGCCAACGGCTCGCTGCACGGGGTCAAGCCCGTGTCGCTCGTCACGGGCCTGATCGACGAGATGCAGGCACGCCATCCGGGCCTGGATCCGAATCAGATCGACGACCTCATCCTCGGTTGCCTCACGCCGCTGGGCGACCAGGGCGCCAACATCGCCAAGACCTCGGCGATTGCCGCCGGGCTGCCCGACACCGTCGCCGGGATGCAGATCAACCGCTACTGCTCCTCGGGCCTCGAGGCGATCAACATGGCCGCGGCCAAGGTCCGCTCGGGCTGGGATCAGATGCTGCTCGCCGGCGGCGTCGAGTCCATGAGCCGCGTGCCGATGGGCAGCGACGGCGGACCGTGGGCCATGGATCCGGAGACGGCATACACCACGTACTTCGTGCCGCAGGGCATCAGCGCCGACCTCATCGCCACGATCGAGGGCTTCTCCCGCGATGACGTCGATGCCTACGCCGCACGCTCGCAGGAGAAGGCCGCCGCCGCGTGGAGTTCGGGCCGCTTCACCAAGTCGATCGTGCCGGTCAAGGACATCAACGGCGTGACGATCCTCGATCACGACGAGTTCATGCGACCCGACACGACCGTGGAGTCGCTGTCCAAGCTCAACCCCTCGTTCGCGGCCATGGGCGACATGGGCGGCTTCGATGCTGTCGCGCTGCAGAAGTACCACTGGGTGGAGCGCATCGACCACGTCCACACCCCGGGCAACTCCTCGGGCATCGTCGACGGAGCCGCCCTTACCCTGGTCGGCACGGAGGCCGCGGGCAAGGCCGCCGGCCTGACGCCGCGCGCGCGAGTCGTCGCCACGGCCGTCACCGGTGCCGATCCCACGATCATGCTCACCGGGCCGACGCCCGCCACGCACAAGGTGCTTGCCGCGGCTGGGCTCAAGCCGGAGGACATCGACGTGTGGGAGCTCAACGAGGCCTTTGCGTCCGTCGTCCTGAAGTGGATGAAGGACTTCAACCTCGACATCGAGCAGGTCAACGTCAATGGCGGCGCGATCGCCATGGGCCATCCGATCGGCGCCACCGGCGCGATGATCACCGGCACCGTGATGGACGAACTGGAGCGTACGGGTGGCCGCTATGGCCTCATCACGCTGTGCATCGGCGGCGGCATGGGCATCGCGACCATCATCGAGCGGGTCTGAGGAGAATGACGTGACCGACAACATGTTCCGCTGGGACAAGGACGCCGACAACGTCGTCACCCTCACGATGGACGATCCGGGTGGCAGCGCCAACACTCTCAACGAGACCTTCATCACCTCGCTCGAGGCGACGCTCGACCGCCTCGAGGCCGAGAAGGACGACATCGCGGGCGTGATCATCACGAGCGCG
The DNA here is from genome assembly GCA_023264215.1 of Candidatus Nanopelagicales bacterium. Next base: position 782 of record JALQSY010000111.1, on the reverse strand, counting down.
AAGAAGACCTTCTTCGCCGGCGCCGATCTCAACCAGATCATCCAGGCGACCCCGGCCGACGCCGAGCGCCTCGAGGCCGAGATCGCTCGCGTCAAGGCCGCGTTCCGGCGCCTCGAGACGATGGGCGTGCCGGTCGCGGCCGCCATCAACGGCGCGGCTCTCGGCGGCGGCCTGGAGATCGCGCTGTCCTGCCATCACCGCGTCGCCCTCGATGCCAAGGGCAGCGAGATCGGCCTGCCCGAGGTGACCCTCGGCCTGCTGCCCGGCGCCGGCGGCGTCGTGCGCACCACGCGCATGTTCGGCCTGCAGAAGGCGCTCATGGAGGTGCTCCTGCAAGGCCAGCGCCGCAAGCCCGCAGCGGCCAAGGAGGTCGGGCTCGTCGACGAGATCGCGAGCACGCCCGAGGAGATGCTCGCGATGGCCAAGGCCTGGGTCCTCGCCAACCCCGAGGCCGTGCAGCCGTGGGACGCGCAGGGTTACAAGATGCCCGGGGGCACGCCGAGCAACCCCAAGCTCGCGATGATGCTGCCGGCGTTCCCGGCCAACCTGCGCAAGCAGATCAAGGGCGCACCCATGCCGGCACCGCTGGCGATCATGGCCGCGTCGGTCGAGGGCGCACAGGTCGACTTCGCCACAGCGGAGAAGATCGAGGCGCGCTACTTCGCCAGCCTGGCCACCGGCCAGGTCGCCAAGAACATGACGCAGGCGTTCTTCTTCGACCTGCAGCAGGTCAACGGCGACCGCAACCGTCCCGCGGACATCGCGCCGTGGAAGTCGGAGAA
>JALQSY010000110.1 GCA_023264215.1 Candidatus Nanopelagicales bacterium | reverse complement strand
CTCCTCGAGCGCAGCCAACTCGCAGGCGTCGGCCTGCAGCATGACGGCGCCCTGCACGGCCCCGGGTCGAGCGAGGTCGGTGTCCTTGTCGATGAGCAGGACGTCGTGGCCGAAGCCGACGAGCTCGCGCGCGATGGATCGGCCGACCTTGCCGGCACCCGCGATGGCGACCCTCATGCGGTGCCCTCTCGGACGGCGCGAACGGCGGCCTCGCGGGGCTCGGCCAGCGCAGCCTGGATGCGGTCGAGATCGCCCGTCGCGGCGAGCACGTGCACGAGGTCCCCGTCCTGAAGGACGGTGTTGGCATCCGGGATCATCCCCGTGCCCAGACGGCTGATGTAGGCCACGCGTGCGCCCGCGAGGCTCTCGATGTCGGTCACCGCGTGGCCGTACCAGGTCGCGTGCGCGGGCATCTCCACGAGAGCAACGGCGCCGCTGGCATCGCGGAACTCCTCCAAGCCGTCCTGGGGAAGCAGCCGACGCATGATCTGACCGGCGGTCCAGGAGACGGTGGCGACGGTCGGTATGCCCAGGCGCTGGTACACCTCGGCGCGACGGGGGTCGTAGATCCGTGCCACGACATGCTCGACGCCGTACGTCTCGCGAGCGACGCGCGCGGCAAGGATGTTGGTGTTGTCTCCGCTACTCACGGCCGCGAAGGCATGAGCGCGTTCGATGCCGGCCTTCTCCAAGGTCTCACGGTCGAACCCGATGCCCTTGACCGTCGTCCCGCTGAAGCGGCCGCCGAGGCGGCGGAAGGCCTGCGGGTCCTGGTCGACGATCGCGACCGCGTGGCCCGCTTCATCGAGCCGGTCGGCGAGGAGCGAGCCGACCCGACCGCAGCCGAGGATCACGACGTGCACGGCTAGACGCTACACGGGTCCGGTCTGCGCGCGGTGATCGGTGGATGCCCGCACGCGGTGCGAGCGTCGCTCGGGCATACCATGGCGCCCGTGCCGGTGGTGGATACCGTCAAGAGGGTCTTCTTCGGACGGGCGCTACGCAGCGACCGCCTCGGCGACACGCTCCTCCCCAAGCGCGTGGCCCTGCCGGTCTTCGCCAGCGATGCGCTGTCCTCCAACGCCTACGCCACCCAGGAGATCCTCATCGTCCTGGCGCTGGGCGGATTCTCGCTGTACTCCTACGGGCCATGGGTGGCGGCGGCGGTCGTGGTCCTGTACTTCGTCGTCATCGCGTCCTACCGGCAGAACGTATATGCCTACCCCGGGGGTGGCGGCGACTACACGGTCGTCGCGACGAACCTCGGTCCGCGCTGGGGCGTCTTCACGGCGAGCGCCCTCCTTGTCGACTACACGCTCACCGTGGCCGTCTCCATCTCGGCGGCCGTGGCGAATCTGGGTTCGGTCTTCCCCGTCATCGCCGACCACGCACCCTGGTGGGCCGTCGGGCTCATCGTCGTCATCACCCTCGTCAACCTCCGCGGCATCCGCGAGTCGGGCACGGCGTTCGCCGTCCCGACATACCTGTTCCTCGCAGCCATCGCCGTGATGGTCGGCACCGCCGTCATCCGAGTCCTGATGGGCGGTGAGCTCCGTGCGGAGAGCGCCGGCTGGGAGATCGTCGCCCAGGACGAGGTCATGGGACTGGCGCTGGCGTTCCTCGTCGCACGCGCCTTCTCGTCCGGCACCACCGCGCTCACGGGGATCGAGGCCATCGCCAACGGCGTCCCGTCGTTCCGCAAGCCCAAGGCGCGCAATGCCGCGACGACCCTGCTCCTGCTGGGGGTGGTGTCGATGACGATGTTCGTCTCGATCACGTGGCTCGCGCTCGCATCGGGCGTGAAGGTCACCGGCGACGACGCCGACCTCGTCGGACTTCCCGAGGGGCAGTCGCAGAAGACCGTGATCGTCCAGGTCGCCCAGGCTGCCTTCGGGGACTTCGAGGTGGGCGTCCTCGTGGTGTCCCTCGCGACGGCACTCATCCTCGCCCTCGCGGCGAACACCGCGTTCAACGGCTTTCCCGTGCTCGGGTCGATCCTCGCGCGCGACGGATACCTGCCGCGGCAGTTGCACACGCGCGGTGATCGGCTGTCCTACAGCAACGGGATCATCGTGCTGGCGCTGTTCGCGATCGTGCTCGTGATCGTCTTCCAGGCGGATGTCTCCTCGCTGATCCAGCTGTACATCATCGGGGTGTTCGTCGCCTTCACGCTGGGGCAGATCGGCATGCTCCGCCACTGGAACAGGGAGTTGCGTGGCCAACACAGCGCTGACGAGATCCGCAGGATGCGGCGTTCCAGGATGATCAACGCCATCGGAGCGTGCCTCACAGGGCTGGTCCTGGTCATCGTTCTCAGCACGAAGTTCCTGCAGGGAGCATGGATCGTCGTCGTCGCGATGCCCGTCATCTTCCTGGTGATGCAGGGGATCCACCGCCACTACGACCGCGTCCGTGAGGAGATCGCGGTCGGCGACGAGGTCCACTTCACGCTGCCGTCTCGCGTCCACGGCATCGTGCTGGTGTCCAAGCTGCACAAGCCCACCCTCCGGGCGCTGGCCTATGCGCGGGCGACCCGCCACGACACCCTCGAAGCCCTGACCGTCGACGTGGATCCGGCGGACACCGCCGCGCTGCGACGGGACTGGGAGAGGCGGGAGATCCCCGTCACGCTGCGGGTGATCGAATCGCCGTACCGGGAGATCACCCGGCCCATCGTCGACTACGTCAAGCGGCTCCGTCGCGACAGTCCACGCGACCTCGTGACGGTCTACGTCCCGGAGTACGTCGTCGGCCACTGGTGGGAGCAGCTCCTGCACAACCAGTCGGCCCTGCGGCTGAAGACGCGACTGCTCTTCGCGCCTGGGGTCATGGTCGTGAGTGTCCCCTGGCAGCTCATCTCGTCCGAGGTGGCGAGCGACGCTGCGGACTGGCGCAACCCCTAGGTCGCTCGCTCGGACGGGCGGACGGCGACGTCGCCGGCGAAGAAGGCCTCGTGCCACAGGGCCAGCATGAGCAGGACGAAGATCCGGCGCGATGCGTCCTCGCGTCCCACCGCGTGGCTCGCCGCGAGCTGCTCGACCACGTCCATATCGAGCAACTCCGCCAGGAAGGCGCTGCGCCGGATCGGCGCGAGCACGGCGTCGGGATCCTCGGATAGCCAGTGCTTGAAGGGCGTGGGAAATCCCAGCTTTGCCCGGTGCTCGGTGGTCGCGGGGATCCGGCCACGGAAGGCGCGCCGCAGCAGCCACTTCGTGGTGCCCTCCCGGTACTTCATGTCATCGGGGATGCGCGCGCTCACGGAGGCGACCTCGGGGTCGAGGTAGGGGACCCGCAGCTCGAGGGAGTGCGCCATGGTCATGCGATCGGCTTTGGCCAGGATGTCGCCCCGCAGCCAGAAGTGCATGTCCACGAGCTGCATGCGCCGGGACTCCGGGAGCTGATCGAAGCCGGGGTACTCGGCGGAGAGCACGTCCGCCGGACGCAGATGGCGCGTACCTGAGGGCTGCTTGAGGAGGCGGGCAACCTCCTCGGGCCGGAAGACGTAGGCGTTGCCGATGTAGCGATCGGCGAAGTCGGTGCTCGCCCGGCGCAGGTAGTTGCGTCCGGGGAACGAACGCCGGGAGCGACCCAGTCGCCCGGCGAGGCGGCGGACGGGCCGGGGGAGCCTGCGGATGCGATCGAGGTCGAGCGGCTCGCGGTAGATCCGGTAGCCGCCGAAGAGCTCGTCCGCCCCCTCGCCTGACAGGACCACGGTGACGTGCTCGCGCGCTTCGCGCGCGACGAAGTACAACGAGACGGCGGAGGGGTCCGCGACCGGCTCGTCGAAGTACCACGCGATATCGGGCAGGACCCCGAGGTAGTCGGCGATGTCGACGTGGATCTCGTGGTGGTCCGTGCCCAGCGACTCGGCGACCTCACGCGCCTCGGAGTGCTCGCTCACAGCGTCGAATCCGACGGTGAACGTCTTCACCGGATCCAGTCCCTGCGCTGCGCGCGCCTCCTGCACGAGGGTGACGGTGATCGCGCTGTCGATCCCCCCGCTGAGGAAGGCCCCCACCGGAACATCGGCGATCAGGTGGTGCTCGACCGAGTCCTCAAGGACCGTGCGCACGTCGTCGATGAGCCGCTGCTCGTCACGCACGGGAGCGTCGAACTCATAGCGCCAATACCTGCGGGGCTCGAATACCGGGTCGTCGAGATCGACAACCGCGTAGTGGCCGGGCTGGACCCGCACGATGCCCTCGAAGAACGTGCGCGTCAGCGGGTTGAACTGGAAGGACAGGTAGTTGACGATGGCGTCCTGGTCGATCGTCGTGGACACCGCCGGGTCGACCAGGAGCGACTTGATCTCCGAGGCGAAGGCCGCCACCGTCGGCGAGCCCTGCCGATCGTCCAGGCGGACGTACAGCGGCTTGATGCCGAAGGGATCGCGGGCCAGGATGAGTTGACGCCGCTCGGCGTCGTAGATGCAGAAGCCGAACATCCCGCGCAGGCGGCGCAGCATCGCCGGGAGGTCGGTGCGGCCCTCATGGAGGTACAGGCGCAGGAGGGTGTCCGTGTCGCTGCTGCTGCGCGGAGGCAGCCCTGCGGCGGCGAGCTCCTCGTCGATCTCCCGGTAGTTGTAGAGCTCGCCGTTGTAGACGATGCCCACGCCTCCGTCATCGGTCCACATGGGCTGGTGGCCGCCGGCGATGTCGATGATCGACAACCGGGTCATCCCGAAGGCGAAGTCCGGTCCGACATAGGCACCCGAATCATCGGGCCCGCGGTGGTGGATCACCTCGAGCATCGGCCCGATCACCGCCGACGTCACATCGGATGGACCGAGCGTTCCCGCGATACCGCACATGCGGCGTGGACCTCCTCTGCGCCGACGGCAACGCTAACAGGTGGCGGGCCATCGACGGGGCGCCGAGGCAGCGACACGGGCACGCGTGGCGCGCAGTAGTGTGACGCGCAGGACGTGAGGAGGGACGCGCCGTGGCAGCGGACAGCAACAGCCTGGGAGCCCGTACGACCCTGGCGGTGGGGGACCGGGAGTACGAGATCTACCGCATCAGCGCCGTCCCGGGGTCCGAGACGCTGCCGTTCACCCACCGCATCCTCCTGGAGAACCTGCTGCGCACGGAGGACGGTGCCAACGTCACGAAGGCCCAGATCCTTGCCCTCGGCTCCTGGGACGCGCAGGCGGAGCCCTCCGAGGAGATCCAGTTCACGCCCGCGCGCGTGATCATGCAGGACTTCACCGGCGTCCCCGTCGTCGTCGACCTCGCCACCATGCGAGAGGCCGTCGTGGACCTGGGAGGGGATCCGGCCCGCATCGAGCCACTGGCCCCGGCGGAGCTCGTTATCGACCACAGCGTCATCGCCGACTATTTCGGCCGACGGGACGCGGCGGATCTCAACACCGCGCTGGAGTACGAGCGCAACCGTGAGCGCTACCAGTTCCTGCGCTGGGGCCAGGGTGCCTTCGAGGAGTTCAAGGTCGTTCCGCCCGGCACGGGCATCGTCCACCAGGTCAACATCGAGTACCTCGCCCGTGTCACCATGTCTCGCGTTGTCAACGGTGTTCTTCAGGCCTACCCCGACACCTGTGTTGGCACCGACAGCCATACGACGATGGTCAATGGCCTCGGCGTTCTCGGCTGGGGCGTGGGCGGGATCGAGGCTGAGGCGGCGATGCTCGGCCAGCCGGTGTCGATGCTCATCCCCCGGGTCGTCGGCTTCAAACTGACCGGCGAGATCAAACCGGGCGTGACCGCCACCGACGTGGTGCTGACCGTCACCGACATGCTCCGCAAGCACGGCGTGGTCGGCAAGTTCGTCGAGTTCTACGGTGATGGCGTCTCGTCGGTACCGCTCGCGAATCGAGCGACGATCGGCAACATGAGTCCGGAGTACGGAAGCACGGTGGCGATCTTCCCGATCGACGATGCGACGCTGGACTACCTTCGACTCACCGGTCGCTCGGATGAGCAGATCTCACTGGTCGAGGCGTATGCGAAGGAACAGGGCCTGTGGCACGACCCGGCGGTCGAGCCGGTCTTCTCCGAGTACATGGAGCTCGACCTCAGCACCGTCGTGCCGTCGAT
>JALQSY010000010.1:22281-22565 GCA_023264215.1 Candidatus Nanopelagicales bacterium | reverse complement strand
CAGCGCAGGAGGTAGGAGTTGTTGCTCATCGGCCCCACGGCGATCTTGGACACGATCAGCCCCGGGAGTTCGCGGACGTCAGCCGGGCCACCGACGCGGACATCGCCTGAGTAGGTCACCGTCACAGCCTACGGCTAGCCTGCCCCTGTGTCGGATCGTCTGGTCGTTCGCGGGGCCCGTGAGCACAACCTCAAGGACGTCTCGCTCGACCTGCCCCGCGACGCCCTCATCGTCTTCACCGGGCTCTCGGGGTCGGGCAAGTCCAGCCTGGCGTTCGACACCAT
>JALQSY010000010.1:0-22271 GCA_023264215.1 Candidatus Nanopelagicales bacterium | reverse complement strand
CAGCGTCGCTACGTCGAGAGCCTGTCGGCCTACGCCCGGCAGTTCCTCGGTCAGATGGACAAGCCCGACGTCGACTTCATCGAGGGCCTGTCGCCGGCGGTGTCGATCGACCAGAAGTCCACGTCGCGCAATCCACGCTCGACCGTGGGCACCATCACTGAGGTCTACGACTACCTCCGCCTGCTCTTCGCCCGGATCGGCAAGCCCCACTGCCCGGAGTGCGGCAAGCCGATTGCACGCCAGACGCCGGGGCAGATCGTCGATCGACTGCTCGAACTGCCCGAGGGCACTCGATTCCAGGTACTGAGCCCGGTCGTACGCGAACGCAAGGGCGAGTACGCCGACCTCTTCCGGCAACTGCAGGCCCAGGGCTACGCGCGCGTGCGCGTGGACGGCGTCGTCTACGGCCTCGACGAGGTGCCCAAGCTGAAGAAGCAGGAGAAGCACACGATCGAGGTCGTCGTCGATCGCGCGGTCGCCAAGTCGTCCGCTCGTCGGCGCCTGGCCGACTCGGTCGAGACGGCGCTGCGGCTGTCCGGTGGGCTCGTCATCGCCGAGCTGGTCGACCTGCCCGAGGGCGATCCCGGTCGCGAGCGCACCTACAGCGAGCACCTCGCGTGCCTGGATGACGACCTGTCGTTCGAGGAGCTCGAGCCGCGATCCTTCTCCTTCAACTCTCCCTTCGGCGCATGTCCGGAGTGCACGGGCCTCGGGACGCGCATGGAGGTCGATCCCGATCTCGTCGTGCCCGATCCCGATCTCACGCTCGACGAGGGAGCGCTGGCGCCGTGGTCCGGAGGCCATGTCACCGACTACTTCCAGCGGCTCGTGGAGGCCCTCGCCGATGAGATGGGCTTCGACACCGAGACGCCGTGGTCCAAGCTTCCCGCCAAGGCACGCAAGTCGCTGCTCTACGGCCATCCCACCGAGATCCACGTGCGATACCGCAATCGCTACGGCCGCCAGCGCAGCTACTACACGACCTTCGAGGGCGTCGTTCCGTATGTCGAGCGCCGGCACGACGAGGCCGAGACCGACACGAGCAGGGAGCGCTTCGCCGGATACATGCGCGAGGTCCCGTGCGAGGCGTGCGGCGGCGCGCGCCTGAAGCCGGTGAGCCTCGCCGTGACCGTCGGGGACAGGTCGATCGCCGAGATCGCCGCGCTGCCCATCGGTGAGGCTGCGCAGTTCCTGCGAGGGATGGAGCTCACCGGCAGGGACGCCCAGATCGCCGAGCGCGTGCTCAAGGAGGTCAACGAGCGCCTGCGCTTCCTCACGGACGTCGGCCTGCACTACCTATCGCTTGATCGGGCTGCCGGCACCCTCGCGGGCGGTGAGGCCCAGCGCATCCGGCTGGCGACCCAGATCGGATCCGGCCTCGTCGGGGTCCTGTACGTCCTCGACGAGCCCAGCATCGGCCTGCATCAGCGGGACAACCAGCGACTGATCGAGACGCTGGTGCGACTGCGCGACCTCGGCAACACCCTGATCGTCGTCGAGCACGACGAGGAGACGATCCGCACGGCCGACTGGATCGTGGACATCGGACCGGGGGCCGGGGAGCACGGCGGACGGATCGTCGTCAGCGGTCCTGTCGATGACCTGATGAGCAGTGACGAGTCGCTCACCGGCGCCTACCTGGCGGGGCGCCTGGCGATCGAGACCCCACTGGTGCGACGTCCCGTCGACCGCAAGCGGCTGCTGCGCGTCGAGGGCGCTGCCGAGCACAACCTGCGTGGCGTCAATGTGGACTTCCCACTCGGCTGCCTGGTCGCCGTGACCGGGGTCAGCGGATCGGGCAAGTCGACGCTGGTCAACGACGTGCTCTATGCCTCCCTCGCTCGGGAGCTCAACGGGGCGCGCGTCGTCCCCGGTCGTCACAAGCGCGTGACCGGTCTCGAGCACGTCGACAAGGTCGTCCATGTCGACCAGAGCCCGATCGGGCGCACCCCGCGCAGCAACCCCGCGACCTACACCGGGGTGTTCGATCACATCCGCAAGCTCTTCGCCGAGACCCCCGAGGCGAAAATGCGCGGGTACCTCCAGGGGCGGTTCTCCTTCAACGTCAAGGGAGGTCGCTGCGAGGCGTGCGCGGGCGATGGCACCTTGCGAATCGAGATGAACTTCCTGCCCGATGTCTACGTCCCCTGCGAGGAGTGCCACGGGGCCCGCTACAACCGCGAGACGCTCGAGGTGCACTACAAGGGCAAATCGATCGCCGACGTTCTCGATATGCCTATCGAGGAGGCGCTGGAGTTCTTCGCTCCCGTGCCGGCCATCGCGCGCCACCTGCAGACCCTGGTCGATGTCGGCCTGGGCTACGTGCGCATGGGCCAGTCGGCGCCGACCCTGTCCGGCGGCGAGGCGCAGCGCGTCAAGCTGGCAGCGGAGCTCCAGAAGCGCTCGACGGGCCGCACGGTGTACGTCCTCGACGAGCCGACCACGGGACTGCACTTCGAGGACATCCGCAAGCTCCTCGGGGTCCTGCACAGCCTGGTCGACAAGGGCAACACGGTCATCGTCATCGAGCACAACCTCGACGTGATCCGGTCCGCGGACTGGATCATCGACATGGGCCCCGAGGGCGGATCAGGCGGCGGGACGGTCGTGGGCGAGGGAACCCCCGAGGACATCGCCCAACTCGTGGGGAGCCACACGGGCAGATTCCTCCTGCCCCTGCTCAGCGGCGGCTCGACGCGTCCCGCGACCACTCGACGGGCCAAGAAGCCCCGTGCGTCGTAGCCTTGCCCCATGACCACCAAGCCCGTCGCTCGCCGCACCGTCCTCGTCACCGGAGGCGCCATCGGCGCCGCCGCAGCCATTGCCGCATGCGGAGGAGGTGGCGGCGACGCGTCATCGTCGACGTCAGCCGCCCCCGCGTCACCTGAGGCGGCGCCGGAGTCCAGCGGTGCCGCGCCTGCTCCCGAGTCCAGCGAGGCGGCGCCGACCGGAGAGGTGCTCGGCCCGGTCGACCAGGTCGCCGTGGGGTCGGGCGTGGTCTACGACGGCCCCAAGGTGGTCGTGACGCAGCCGGCCCAGGGGGATGTCCGCGGGTTCACGGCGGTGTGCCCGCACCAGGGCTGCCTCGTGAGCGAGGTGACGAACAACGAGATCCTGTGCCCCTGCCACGGGTCGCTGTTCTCCGCCGAGGATGGCGCCGTGCTGGTCGGACCGGCGACGACCGGACTGGCACCCGTCGACGTCACGGTGGTCGACGACCAGGTCATCTTGAGCTGACCTTGATCGCGAGCGACGCCCGCCCCCGCGGCGTCCCCGATCAACCCGGGGTCTATCGCTTCCGGGACGGCAGCGATCGGGTCATCTACGTCGGCAAGGCAAAGTCTCTTCGGTCCAGGCTCTCGTCCTACTTCGCGGATCCGCGGGGACTGCACCCGCGCACGCGCTCGCTCATGGAGGCGGCGGAGTCCGTCGACTGGACCGTGGTCGCCAGCGAGGTCGAGGCGCTCCAATTGGAGTACGCGTGGATCAAGGAGTTCGATCCGCGCTTCAACGTCAGGTACCGGGACGACAAGTCCTACCCGTATCTCGCGGTGACGATGTCCGAGGAGTTCCCGCGTGCTCTGGTGACCCGCGGTGCGAAGCGTCCCGGGACGCGCTACTTCGGGCCCTACGCCCATGCCTGGGCGATTCGTGGCACCCTCGACGCCCTTCTGCGCGTCTTCCCCATCCGCACCTGCTCCCGGGGAGTCTTCGATCGGGCGCACAGGTCCGGTCGGCCATGCCTGCTCGCCGATATCGGCAAGTGCTCCGCACCGTGCGTCGGTCGCATCAGTCCCGAGGAGCACCGAGCGATCGCGGAGGACCTGTGCTCCTTCATGGGCGGCAGGTCACGTGACTTCCAGCGGCGGCTGACACGCGACATGATGGCGGCCTCGGCGGCACAGGACTATGAGCGTGCGGCCCGCCTGCGGGACGACATCGGTGCGCTCGAGCGGGCGCTGGAACGCAATTCGGTCGTGTTCGACGAGACCGTGGACGCCGATGTGGTCGGGATGTGCTCGGATGACCTCGAGGTGGCGTTCGAGGTGTTCCATGTCAGGGACGGGCGGATACGCGGACAGCGCAGCTACATCGTCGAGCGCGTCGAGGATGTCGACGACGGGGTGCTCATCGGCCGGCTCCTGGTGAACATGATCGACGACGCGGGCGAGTGCCCGCCGGACATCCTCGTGCCCTCGACCGTCGAGGATGACGTGACCGCGTGGCTGGCCTGGCGACGCGGCTCCCGTGTGGATGTGAGGGTCCCCCAACGCGGCGCGAAGAAGGACCTGCTGGCGACAGCAGCGACCAATGCGGAGCAGCGGCTCGCGATGCACAAGGCCCGTCGCTCCGGAGACCTCACGGCACGCAGCCAGGCTCTCCACGAGATCCAGCAGGCACTCGGCCTACCGGAGGCCCCCCTGCGCATCGAGACGATCGACGTGTCCCACCTGGCGGGCACGGGAGTCGTGGCATCGCTGGTCGTGTTCGAGGACGGCGCGCCCCGCCCGCGCGACAACAGGACCTTCGCCATCTCCGAGGAGGGCGCTCGCGATGACGCCTCCGCTGTGCGTGAGGTCGTGTCCCGTCGCTTCCGGCCTGTGACCGATGAGGACGGCCCCCGGCGAAGGGCGTTCGCGTATCCGCCGGCGCTTCTCGTGGTCGACGGCGGACAACCCCAGGTCGAAGCGGCGCAGCAGGCACTCGACGACCGCGGCGTCTCGGGCGTCACCGTCGTGGGCCTGGCCAAGCGCCTGGAGGAACTCTGGCTGCCCGGGCGCGCGGAGCCGGTCATCCTGCCGCGCTCGAGCCAGGGCCTGTATCTCATGCAGCGGATGCGCGACGAGGCCCATCGGGTGGCGATCGGCTACCAGCGGCGCACGCGCAAGCGGATCACCCGGAGCGCGCTGCACGACATCCCCGGGCTGGGGCCGAGCAGGGCCAAGGCCCTCATGCGGCAGTTCGGCTCCGTCGCGGCGATTCGACGCGCCTCGGCGCAGGACCTGCAGCAGGTCAAGGGAATCGGTCCGGAGCTCGCCGAACGCGTCATCGGTGCGCTCAACCAGGAGGAGCCGTCCGCGGGTGAGATGCTGTCGCCGGAGGTGGGCGCATGACATCGGTCGAGGTCGTCCTCGTCACGGGCATGAGCGGCGCCGGTCGGTCGACCGCAGCACGGGCCCTGGAGGACCAGGGCTGGTTCGTCGTGGACAACCTCCTGCCGGGACTCATCCCGCAGACGGTGGATGCGCTGTGCGGTGAGGGGGTCACCAGGGTCGCCGTCGTCGTGGACGTCCGCGGCGGGAAGTTCTTCGACGACACCGAGCGCGCGCTCGTGCGCCTGCGGGACGAGGGTCTCACCGTGCGGATCCTGTTCCTGGAAGCCTCCGACGAGAGCCTGGTGCGCCGGTTCGAGAGCAACCGCCGCCCCCATCCGCTCCAGCAGGGGGAGCGGCTCGTGGACGGTCTGCGTCGCGAGAGGCATGCTCTGGCCGGCCTTCGAGCCGAGGCCGACCTGGTCATCGACACCAGTCAGCTCAACGTCCACGATCTGCGCAGACGCGTGGAGGCGGCGTTCGCGGGACCTGCCCTGCCGCTGAGGGCGACCGTGATGTCCTTCGGCTTCAAGTACGGCATCCCCGTGGATGCCGACATCGTGCTCGACGCGCGCTTCCTGCCCAATCCGCACTGGGTGGAGGACCTGCGACCGCGCACCGGGCTCGATGACGAGGTGCGCGAGTACGTCGTCGGCAACCCCGCGGCGGGGAGTTTCCTTGCCGAGGCGGCACGCCTGCTCGACGTGGTGGCCGAGGGCTACCTGCACGAGGGCAAGCGCTACGTCACCGTCGCGGTCGGCTGCACCGGCGGCAAGCACCGCAGCGTGGCCCTGGCCGAGGAGGTTGCGCATCGGCTCGCCGATCAGGGGGTCCAGACGATGGTGATCCACCGCGACCTCGGCCGCGAGTGACGCCCGTGCGTCGCGTGGTCGCCCTGGGAGGCGGCCACGGCCTGTCCGTCACCCTGACCGCCCTGCGGAGACTGGGCATCGAGCCCACCGCGATCGCCGGGACTGGCGATGACGGCGGGTCCAGCGGGCGCCTGCGGGCCCACCTGGGAGTGCCTCCGCCCGGCGACCTGCGCATGGCCCTGGCCGCGCTCGCCGACGAGGGCCTGTGGCTGCGCGTCCTGCAGCATCGCTTCGGCGGCTCGGGCGACGTCGAGGGACATGCCCTGGGCAATCTCATCCTCGTCGCCCTGTGGGAGGAGACCGGGGATCTCGTCGCCGGCCTTGACCGCCTGGGCGCGGTGCTGGGCGCGCGCGGACGCGTGCTGCCCAACTGCCTGGAGCCGGTGGTGCTCGTCGCGGATGTCGTCGACGCCGACGGCGGCATGCACGAGGTGCGAGGCCAGGCGCGCCTGTCCGCCGGCGCCGGGCGCATCCTCGGCCTGCGGCTGGAACCCCCGGCGCCGACCGCTTGCCCGCAGGCGGTGAGCGCGATTGCGGAAGCCACGCACGTCGTGATCGGCCCCGGCTCGTGGTTCACCAGCGTGCTCACGCACACCCTTGTGCCAGGAGTCGACCGCGCCCTGCGCGAGACCGCGGCGCGCAAGACGCTGATCGTCAACGCGGGTCCGCAGGCCGGGGAGAGCGAGGGCTTCACGACGCTGGCCTACCTCACGTCCTGGCTGGACCTCGCCCCCGGACTGCTCGTGGACGACGTGATCATCGATGCCGGCGCCCGTGAGCCGGGGGAGGAGCTGATCGAGGCGGCCGGGGCCATGGGCGCCCGACTCCACGCCCGGGATGTGCTCGCCGGACCCGGTCTGCACGATCCCAGGCTGCTCGCCGACGTCCTCGCGGACATGCTTGCCTAGGCGTGGCAGGATGGCGCGGTGGCCATGACCGCAGAGGTGAAGGACGAGCTGAGCCGTCTGGAGGTGACCAAGTCCTGCTGCCGCAAGGCCGAGGTCTCCTCGCTCCTGCGGTTCGGCGGGGGTCTGCACATCGTCGCGGGCCGCATCGTGGTCGAGGCCGATCTCGACGCCGGTTCGACCGCCCGACGACTGCGCAAGGACCTCACGGAGGTCTACAACCAGGACAGCGAGATCGCGATCGTGCAGGCAGGGGGCCTGCGCAAGGCCCAGCGCTACGTCGTGCGCATCGTGGCGGGTGGGGAGCACCTGGCGCGCCAGACCGGCCTGGTGGACGGCTCCGGACGCCCGGTGCGCGGGCTTCCGCCCGCCGTCGTCTCCGGCGGTGTGTGCGACGCGGAGTCGGCCTGGCGCGGCGCATTCCTCGCGCACGGTTCGCTCACCGAGCCGGGACGGTCCGCCGCGCTGGAGATCACCTGCCCCGGCCCGGAGGCCGCGTTGGCCCTGGTGGGCGCGGCCCGGCGTCTGGGCATCCCCGCGAAGTCGCGCGAGGTGCGGGGCGTCGACCGGGTCGTGATCAGGGACGGCGATGCGATCGGGGCGATGCTCACCCGCATGGGCGCGCACTCGAGCGTGCTGGTCTGGGAGGAGCGTCGCATGCGCCGCGAGGTGCGCGCGACCGCCAACAGGCTGGCGAACTTCGATGATGCGAACCTGCGACGCTCGGCGCGAGCGGCCGTCGCAGCCGGCGCGCGGGTGCGACGAGCGATGGAGATCCTCGGCGACGAGGTCCCTGACCACCTGGCCGAGGCGGGTCGCCTGCGCCTGGAGCACCGCCAGGCCAGCCTCGAGGAACTCGGCGCACTCGCTGACCCCCCGATGACCAAGGATGCCGTCGCCGGGCGCATCCGGCGCCTGCTGGCCACCGCGGACAAGAAGGCCGCTGACCTGGGCATCCCCGGCACCGAGGCGGCCCTGGCGGAGGCGGACATCGACGCCCTCGAGGCCGAGCTCCACGCTGAACTCGAGGCCTAACGGCGACGCGGCGCACCTGCACGCCCGCCGCCAGTTAGCGACGCTAATCAAGCTCGTAGCGTCGCCAACTGGCGGTATGCGTGCATGGGGCCGGTGGGATGGCTCTCCGGGAGGTATGTAAACGCGTACGGTAGGGTGGGAACGAGGGCGAGTCGCACGCGGCTGGCGTCGACCACAACGACACATCGTCACCTGGAGAGCACCGTGACCATCACCGTGGGAATCAATGGATTCGGCCGTATCGGCCGCAACTTCTACCGGGCTCTCGTGGCCTCCGGTGCAAGCGATATCGAGGTCGTCGGCATCAACGACCTGACCGACACCGCCACGTTGGCGCACCTGCTGAAGTACGACAGCGTCCTCGGTCGCTTCCCGCTGCCGGTATCCCACGGCGACGGCACCCTGACAGTGGGCGGCAAGACGATCACGGTCACGGCAGAGAAGGACCCGGCCGCACTGCCGTGGGCCGCGCTGGGCGTCGACATCGTCATCGAGTCGACCGGCCACTTCACCGACGCCACGAAGGCGCGCGGCCACCTGGAGGCGGGTGCCAAGAAGGTGATCATCTCCGCGCCAGCGAAGAACGAGGACATCACGATCGTGATGGGAGTCAACGAGATCGACTACGACCCGGCCAAGGATTCGATCATCTCCAACGCGTCATGCACCACCAACTGCCTCGCGCCCATGGCGAAGGTCCTCGACGATTCCTTCGGCATCGTGCGCGGCATGATGACGACCATTCACGCCTACACCAACGACCAGCGAATCCTGGACTTCCCGCACTCGGACCTGCGCCGTGCGCGCGCAGCCGCGATCAACATGATCCCGACCACGACCGGCGCGGCCAAGGCCATCGGCCTCGTGCTGCCGCAGTTGAAGGGCCGACTGGACGGATACGCCATGCGGGTCCCGACACCGACGGGGTCGGCCACCGACCTGACGGTGGAACTCGAGCGCCCGGCGACGGCGGATGAGATCAACACCGCCATGAAGGTCGCGAGCCAGGGCGCCCTGAAGGGCATCCTCCACTACACCGAGGATCCGATCGTGTCGACCGACATCGTCACCGATCCCGCATCGGTGATCTTCGACTCGGGCCTGACGAACTCCATGGGCACCATGGTCAAGGTGGTCGGCTGGTATGACAACGAGTGGGGCTACTCCAATCGGCTCATCGATCTGACGCAGTTCGTCGGCGCTCGACTGTGAGCGATCGCCTCTCACGCATGGAGGTCGAAGGGCGCACGATCATCGTGCGCAGCGACCTCAACGTCCCCACGACGAGCAACGGCACTGTGATCACCGACGACGGTCGTATTCGCGCCAGCGTCCCCACGATCGCTGCGCTTCGAGATCGCGGGGCGCGCGTGGTGGTGCTGGCCCATCTGGGCAGGCCCAAGGGGCAGAGTGATCCTGCGCTCTCCCTCCGAGTCGTGGCCGGTCACTTGGCCGAGCTTCTCGGTTGCCCCGTCACGTTCATCCCGGCCGTGAGCGGGCCGGAGGTCGCGGCTCAGATAGCCTCCGTGCCGCTTGGCGCAGTGGCGCTCCTCGAGAACGTCCGCTTCGATCCGCGCGAGACCAGCAAGGATCCCGACGAGCGGCGTGCCCTGGCTGCCGAATGGGCGTCCTGGGCCGACGGGTTCGTGAGCGACGGGTTCGGGGTCGTCCATCGTGAGCAGGCGTCTGTCACCGACATTGCCCGACTGCTCCCGTCCTCCCCGGGTGCCCTCGTCGAGGCGGAGTTGAACAGTTTCCGGCGTGTGCTGTCCGATCCCGAGCGTCCTTACGTCGTCGTACTCGGCGGTGCCAAGGTCTCCGACAAGCTCGCGGTCATCGGGCATCTGCTCGAGCGCGTCGACCGCATCCTCGTCGGGGGTGGGATGGCCTTCACGTTCCTGCGCGCCGAGGGCTTCTCGGTCGGCGACTCCCTCCTCCAGGAGGATCTTGTGCCCACCGTCCGCGACATCATGGACCGGGCACGGGAGCGCGGCGTGCAGATCCTGCTGCCGGTCGATGTCGTCATCGCCCCTGACGTCGCTGCGGGGGTGCAGACGCGGGTGGTGAGCGTGGGCGAGATCCCGCCCGGATGGAAGGGCCTGGATATCGGCCCCGAGACGGCCCGCCGCTATGCCGAGGCGCTGGCCGACGCCCGCACCATCGTGTGGAACGGCCCGATGGGCGTGTTCGAGATCCCTGAGTTCGCCGAGGGCACGCGGGCGGTCGCCGAGGCGATGGCCGCCACCGACGGCTTCACGGTCGTGGGTGGCGGGGATTCGGCGGCGGCGATCCGGCACCTGGGCATCGACGAGGATCGCTTCAGCCACATCTCCACGGGGGGCGGTGCGAGCCTGGAACTGCTCGAGGGCAAGGATCTGCCCGGCATCTTCGTTCTCGAGGAAGGTTCGCGATGACCGACGGCCGACGCCCGCTGATGGCGGGCAACTGGAAGATGAACGTCAATCACCTCGAGGCGATTGCCCTCGTGCAGAAGCTCGCCTTCGCGCTCAACGACGCGGACTACGACGCCGTCGACGTGGCCGTCCTACCGCCCTTCACGGACCTGCGCTCGGTGCAGACCCTCATCGACGGGGACGGCTACCGGATCGCCTACGGCGCGCAGGACATCTCGGTGCACGACTCCGGTGCCTACACCGGGGAGATCTCCGGCGCCATGCTGGCGAAACTCGGTTGCACGTACGTCCTGGTCGGTCACAGCGAGAGACGCGAGTACCACGATGAAGGCGATGACGTGGCGGCAGCCAAGCTGCGTGCGGCAGGGCGCCACGACCTGACCCCGATCCTGTGCGTGGGGGAGGGGCTCGAGGTGCGGCAGGAGGGCCAGCAGGTGCAGCACGTCCTCGCGCAGGTCACCGGCGCCATCGACGGCCTCAGCGACGAGGCGCTCGGCCGGCTGGTCATCGCCTATGAGCCGGTGTGGGCCATCGGCACCGGCGAGGTGGCGACGCCCGCGGACGCCCAGGAGGTGTGCGGTGCCATCCGCGATCTGCTGCGTGAGCGCGCGAACGGCGTCGCCGACGCTGTGCGCATCCTGTACGGCGGGTCGGTGAAGGTCTCCAACGTCGCATCGATCATGGCCGAGCCCGATGTCGACGGCTGCCTGGTGGGCGGGGCGAGCCTGGACCCGGACGAGTTCGTGGGGATCGTTCGCTATCGGATGCTGCCGGCGGAGGAGTGAGGGTCCCGCGTGGTACCGTCATCGGCGTCCGCAGGCGTGCAGTGCGCCCCGGTCAAGGAGGAGTGACAGCGTGACGAACATCCTCGTCATCGCCCTGGCGATCCTGCTCGTGATCACGAGCGTCCTGCTGGTCGTCCTCATCCTCCTGCACCGTGGCAAGGGCGGCGGGTTGTCAGATCTGTTCGGCGGCGGCGTGAGCTCGTCGATCGGCGGCTCATCGGTCGCTGAGAAGAACCTCGACAGGCTGACCATCGGGATCGGGCTCATCTGGGCCGCCTCGATCGTGGCCGTCGGACTGCTCGTACGCACAGGCTCGTAGCCTCAGACGCAACCATCTATCAGGAGGAGGGCCAGTGGCCGGAGGTAGTGCGATTCGCGGGAGTCGTGTCGGCGCCGGCCCGATGGGGGAGGCCGAACGCGGCGAAACCGCACCGCGCGTCTTCGTGACCTTCTGGTGCGCGCGCGGCCACGAGACGACCCCGAGTTTCGCTGCCGATGCGCCGATCCCCGATCAGTGGGACTGTCCCCGCTGCGGCTGGCCGGCCAGCCAGGACGAGCAGGCACCGCCGGCGCCCCCGAAGATCGAGCCCTACAAGACCCACCTGGCGTACGGGAAGGAACGTCGCAGCGACGAGGACGGCGCGGCGATCTTGGAGGAGGCGCTCGAGAAGCTGCGGCGGTCCTAGGCCTCCAGCCGGCTCGCCGCCGCCTCATCGAGCCACGCCATCGACCGGCGGGCGCCGCGAGCGCCCGCGGCAGGCACATCCACCGGAGTGGTCCGCGGGTCCAGTGCCCGCGCGATCGCTTCCGCCTTCTCCGCCCCGGCGGCGACGAGCCAGACCTCGGCCGCCGCGCGGATCGCCGGGAATGTCATCGTCAGCCGCGTCGGCGGCGGCTTTGGGCTCCCGTGGACGGCCACGACGGTGCCGGCAGCGTGGGCAGCCGGCGAC
The DNA here is from genome assembly GCA_023264215.1 of Candidatus Nanopelagicales bacterium. Next base: position 10,217 of record JALQSY010000010.1, on the reverse strand, counting down.
TCCGGGAAGATCGAGGCGACGTGCCCTTCGGGCCCCACGCCCAGGAGCAGGACATCGAAACGCGGCACGGTGCCGGTCGCAGACGCCTGCGCGAGGGCGTCGGCATAGTCGCGTGCCGCCTGCTCGGCGCCCTGGCCGACGTCGGCCGGCATCTGGTGGATGTGCTCCGATGGCACGGGCACGAGGTCCAGCAGGACCTCATGCGCACCCGTCGCATTGCGCTCGGGGTCGCCCGCGGGCAGGAAGCGCTCGTCCCCCCACCAGAACTCCACCCTGGACCAGTCGACGTCGCGAGAGGCCAGAGCCGCCATCACCGCCGTGCCGATGCCTCCGCCGGTGAGGACGACGTGGGCGGTGCCGGAGGCCGACTGGGCCGCGTCGATGCGCTCGACGAGAGCGTCCGCGACGTCGGCGGCGAGTGCCTGCGGGTTGGCGCGCACCTGAACGTCGACCGTCACGGCTGATCCCCGAGCGATGCGAGCACGGCGCCGTACACCTCATCGGGATCGAGCCGACGCAGTTCCTCGCTGAGCAGGTCCGGCAAGCCCCGACGCGGGAGCGCGATCGTCGACTCGGGCACGCCCGGACGCGTAAGCGTGGCGACTGATCCGTCCGGCCGCGACAGGGTGATGTCCCCGTGCGGTGTGTCCAAGGAGACCTCCGTGATGCCAGGGCCGTCGGCGACGGTGAAGGCGACGTCGATGGCGAGCGCCCACCGCAGCCACGCCCCGAGCAGGATCGCGCTGGGATTGTCGGCCTCGGCCTCCACCCGGGCCGAGCGAACGACCGTGGCGCCGTCGTCGAGGAGCGAGGCCAGGGCACTCCTCCACGAGGTGAGCCGTGTCCACGCGAGATCGCAGTCGCCGGGGATGTAGCCGGCGCGACGCTCCCGGATCGCCGCCGCCGGGTCCGCGGCGGTCGCCAGGTCGGTGATGCGTCGCTGGCAGTGCCGTCCGATCGGATCGTCGGCGGGGACCGGCGGGGGATCGGTGGGCCACCAGCTCACGACGGGGGTATCGGGCAGCAGCAGCGGGATGACGACGGAGTTCGCGTGGCCGGAACGGTCCCCGCGCAGCCGGACGATCGCGACCTCGCCCGGGCCGTCGTCCCCGCCGACCATGACCTGCGCGTCGATCTGGTCCGGGCCTCTGCCGGGGCGCGGTATCAGGGTGAGGATCCGCATCGGATGCTGGCGTGCCGAGAGCACAGCGGCCTCGGTCGCATCGGAGGCGAACTCCTCATCGCTGAGGATGAGCATCGTGAGCACCATGCCCGTCGCGGGGGAGCCCATCCGGTGGCGCTCCTCGGCGATGGCACGCGAGATCTCCCCCCCGCTGGTGTCCTCGAGGCGGATCACGGTCGCCTCCACTGCCGACCGTCGCGCGCGATCATGTCGTAGGCGCACGTGGGTCCCCAGCCCCCGGAGGCGTACTGCTCGGGCTGACCCATCGTGGCCCAGCGATCGAGGATGGGATCGAGGATGCGCCAGCTCAGATCCACCTCGGCGCTGTTGGGGAAGAGCGGTGGCTCTCCGAGGAGGACGTCGAGGATGAGCCGTTCGTACGCCTCGGGGCTGGTGTCGACGAACGAGTCGCCGTACTGGAAGTCCATCGTCACGTCGCGCACCTCCATGCCCGCGGTGCCGGGCACCTTGGATCCGAAGCGCACGGTGACCCCTTCGTCTGGCTGGATGCGGAACACCAGTGCGTTGTCCGAGAGCTCGCCGATCGAGGAGGACTCGAAGGGCAGGTGCGGTGCCCGCTTGAAGATCACCGCGACCTCGGTCACGCGCCTGCCCAGGCGCTTGCCCGTGCGCAGGTAGAACGGGACGCCCGCCCAGCGCCTGTTGTCCACCGTCACCCGAATCGCGGCGAAGGTCTCGGTCGTACTGTCCGGCGGGATCCCGTCCTCCTCGAGGAAGCCCTTGACCGGCACCCCGCCCTGCCATCCGGCGGCGTACTGGCCGCGCGCCGTGTGGGCGGCGATGTCCTCCGGGAGGGTCACCGCGCTGAGGACCTTCTCCTTCTCCGCCCTGACCTCTCGAGGCCGGAAGGACAGCGGCTCCTCCATCGCGGTGAGGGCGAGGAGTTGGAGCAGGTGATTCTGGATGACATCGCGCGCGGCCCCGATGCCGTCGTAGTAGCCGGCACGCCCGGCGATCCCGATGTCCTCGGCCTGCGTGATCTGCACGTTGTCGACGAAATTGGAGTTCCATAGAGGCTCGAACATCGTGTTCGCGAACCGCACGGCGAGGATGTTCTGGACCGTCTCCTTGCCCAGGTAGTGGTCGATGCGGAAGATCTCATCCGGCGTGAACGCCGAGCTCAGCACCCGATCGAGTTCCTCCGCGCTGGCCAGATCGTGGCCGAACGGCTTCTCGATGACGACGCGCCGCCACTCGGAGCCCGTGCGCTCGCTCAGCCCGCTCGCCTTGAGGTGCTCGACGACGACGGGAAACAGACCGGGCGGGATGGACAAATAGAACGCGTGGTTGCCCATCGTTCCCCGCTGTTCGTCGACCTCCGCGACCACGCGCGCCAGGTGCCGGTACGCCTCCGGGTCGGCGATGTCGCCCTCGACGAAGCGGATTCCCTCCGACAGCTGCGCCCAGACATCCTCGCGAAACGGAGTGCGCGCATGCTCCCGCACTGAGTCGTGCACCTCCTGCGCGAAGTCCTCGTCGTCCCACTGGCGGCGGGCGAAGCCGACCAGTCCGAACCCCGGTGGCAGCAGACCGCGATTGGCCAGGTCGTAGATCGCGGGCATGATCTTCTTGCGGGCGAGGTCACCGGTGACCCCGAAGAGCACCAACCCGCACGGACCGGCGACCTTGGGTAGCCGTCGGTCGCGCGGATCGCGGAGCGGGTTGGTCATCGTCCCGCGGCGTCCAGGGCTTGCTGAACCGTCGACAGGAGCTCGGCCCACGAGGCATCGAACTTCTCGACCCCCTCGTCCTCCAGCACCTGGCAGACCTCCGGCTCGCGGATGCCGAGGTCTGTGAGCTGCTCCCACACCGCCGCCGAGGCCTCCTGCGTGCCGGTGATCGTGTCCGTGACCTCCCCGGCGAAGTCCGCACACGCCGCCAGGGTCGCGGCCGGCATCGTGTTGACGCAGCCGTCCGCGACCAGGCCCATGACGTACATCGTCGGGGGAAAGGCGGGATCCTTCACTCCGGTCGACGCCCACAGTGGTCGCTGGGGGAGCGCGCCCAGCGCTGCCAGGGCGCGCCAGCGATCGGACGCCATCGTGTCCTGGTAGACACCCCACGCGAGGCGGGCACTGGCCAGGCCGGCCTTCCCGCGGAGAGCCTGCGCCGCAGGCGTGCCGATGGACTCCAGTCTCCTGTCGACCTCGGTGTCCATGCGGCTGACGAAGAAGGAAGCGACGGAGACGATCGTCGAAAGATCGTGGCCTGCCGCGTGAGCGCGCTCCAACCCCGACATCCAGGCGTCGAGCACCTCGGCGTAGCGCTCGATGCTGAAGATGAGGGTGACGTTGACGCTGATGCCAGAACCCAGCGTCTGCGTAATCGCCGGCAGGCCCTCGGCAGTGCCCGGGATCTTGATCAGGACGTTGCCGCGGTCAACCATGCCGTGGAGCAGGCGAGCCTGCAGGATGGTGCCGTCCGTATCTCGGGCCAGCCGGGGATCCACCTCGATCGACACGCGGCCGTCGATGCCGCCGGAATCGCGCCACAGGGGGGCGAACACGTCGCATGCCTCGCGCACGTCGGTGGTGGTGAGTGCGCGGACCGCATCGTCGACCGACGCACCTGACGCGCTGAGCTCGCGCACCTGGTCGGCGTAGGCGGTGCCTGCGCCGCTCAGCGCCTTGGCGAAGATCGTGGGGTTGGTCGTGACGCCGCGGACCTCGTCGTCGGCGATGAGACGCGCGAGGTCACCCGACGCGATGCGCTGCCGGTCGAGGTCATCCAGCCAGATCGAGACGCCAGCGTCGGTCAGCGCGACGAGTGGTGCCGGTGCGGTCATGTCGTGCCTCCTGCAGCGATGAGATCCCGGACAGCCTGGACGACGGCGTCCGCGGTGATGCCGAATTCCTTGAGCAGCAGCGCACCGTCGGCGCTCGCTCCGAAGTGGTCGATGCCCACGACCGCGCCACGCGACCCGACATAGCGCCACCAGCCGTACGTCGCCCCCGCTTCGACCGCCACGCGCACGGCGTCGCCGTCGGGCAGCACCGACGAGCGGTAGGACGCGTCCTGCTCGTCGAACCACTCCAGGCACGGGGCGGACACGACCCGGGTGGGCGTGCCCGCGGCCTCGAGCACCTCGCGTGCGGCCAGTGCCACCTGCACCTCCGAGCCCGTGGCGATCACGATGGCCCTCGGGTCCGCGGATGCCTCCGCGAGGACATAGGCACCTCGGGCCGTGCCGCTGGCTGCGGCGTAGACGGTGCGATCGATGACCGGCAGGCCCTGACGGGAGAGGATCAGGCCCGTGGGCGTCGCGCGACGAAGTGCCTCGAGCCAGGCTTGCGCGGTCTCGTTGCCGTCCGCGGGCCGCACGATTCCCAGACCGGGTATGCCGCGCAGCGACCACAGGTGCTCGATGGGCTGATGCGTCGGACCGTCTTCGCCCAGGCCCACCGAGTCGTGCGTCCACACGTAGATGACCGCCGTCTGCATGAGGGCGGCTAGCCGTACCGAACCGCGCATGTAGTCGGAGAAGACCAGGAAGGTCCCGCCGAAGCACCGCGTCAGGCCCTCGAGCGCGATGCCGTTGAGGATCGCGCCCATGGCGTGCTCGCGGATCCCGAAGTGGAGGATCCGGCCGTACGGCGATGCATCCCTCGCGCCGGTCCCCGCGGGCAGGAACGACAGGCCGCCCTCGATGGTCGTGTTGTTGGACTCGGCGAGATCGGCCGAGCCGCCCCAGAGCTCGGGCATCGCGGCCGCGAGGGCGTTGATGACCTTGCCCGAAGCCGCTCGAGTCGCGATGGACGTGCCGGCGTCGAACTCGGGCAGGCAATCGGCCAGGCCCGCGGGCAGGTCGCGGGCACGCAGACGATCCAGCAGCGCCGCAGCGTCGGGGTGCGCAGCCGCCCAGGCGGCGAAGGCGACATCCCACTCACGATGCAGACGGGCGCCGCGGGCGGCGACACCGCGCGCGTGCTCGAGCACCCCATCGGGGATCTGGAAGTCCTTGGCCGGATCGAGGCCCAGCACCAGCTTGGTCGCCGCTACCTCATCGGCGCCGAGCGCGGCCCCGTGCGCCTTGGAACTGTTGCGCGCATGGGGCGCGGGCCAGGCGATCGTGCTGCGCATCGCGATGAAGGTGGGACGCTCCTGCTGCGAGCATGCGTCTTCCAGAGCGCTCGCGAGTGCCAGCACGTCGACATCGCCGTCGGGGGTCATGCCGACGTAGTGGACGTTCCAGCCGTACGCCTCGTAGCGGCCGACCACGTCCTCCTGGAAGGCGATGTCGGTGTCGCCTTCGATGGAAATGTGGTTGTCGTCCCAGATCACGGTGAGATTGCCCAGCCGCTGCACCCCGGCGAGGGACGACGCCTCACCGGAGATGCCCTCCTCGAGGTCGCCGTCCGAGGCGATGACCCAGACACGATGATCGAAGGGGCTGAAGCCCCACGGTGCCTGGGGGTCGAGCAGCCCACGCTGGTACCTCGAGGCCATGGCCATGCCGACGGCCGTGGCGATGCCCTGGCCGAGAGGTCCGGTCGTGGTCTCGACCCCGACGGTGTGGCCGTGCTCGGGATGTCCCGGCGTCAGGCTCCCGGCCTTGCGGAACGACTCCAGGTCGGACAGCTCGAGCCCGTAGCCGGACAGGAACAGTTGAATGTAGAGGGTGAGGCTCGTATGCCCGCAGGACAGGACGAACCTGTCCCGGCCGAGCCACGCGGGGTCGCTCGGATCGTGCCGCAGGAAGCGCTGGAAGAGCAGGTACGCCGCCGGCGCCAGGCTCATCGCGGTCCCGGGATGGCCGTTCCCGGCCTTCTGCACGGCGTCCATGGCCAGTGCCCGGATGGTGGCCACCGTCCGTCGATCCAGGTCGTCCCAGGGGAGTGCTCCTTCGCCGATGAGGGGGAGGGAGGCGGGGTAGGCATCTGCTTCGCTCACGTCAGGCAGCCTAGCGACGGTGATCGCCCGCGCGTGGCCCATCGCTAGACTGCCGGAGGAAGTTCGCCGACGTTTATCCCGCGGTCCACCCGCCGCGGTCCACCGAGGGAGTGCCATGGCGCAGGTCGAGGACCGGCCCGCTGGCACGGACGGCAGCAGGCGGGGCGTGATCCGCGACTACATCGCCATCACCAAGCCCCGCATCATCGAGCTCCTCCTCGTGACGGCGATCCCGACGATGATCCTGGCGGCCCAGGGCTGGCCCTCCCTGCGCACCGCGGTCGCGGTCATCGTCGGCGGCATGCTGGCCGCAGGCGGCGCGAACGCCTTCAACAGCGTCTACGACCGGGACATCGACGCCAAGATGGCCAGGACCCACCAGCGGCCGATCGCCGCGGGAACGGTCTCCGTGCGCGGGGGCCTGATCCTGGCGACCACGCTGTCCGTGGCGAGCGTGGTGGTGCTCGCCTGGCTTGCGAACATCCTCGCCGCAGTGCTCGGCGTGATCGCCATCGCGTTCTACGCGGTGGGCTACACGATGCTGCTCAAGCGCAGGACGCCGCAGAACATCGTCTGGGGCGGCGCCGCTGGGTGCATGCCGGTGCTCATCGCGTGGGCAGCCGTCACGGGCAGTCTCACCTGGGCGCCCGTCGTACTGTTCCTCATCGTCTTCTGGTGGACCCCGCCGCACTACTGGCCGCTGTCGCTGCGCTACCGGGACGACTACGCCGCCGCGGGCGTGCCGATGCTCCCTGTGGTCGCCGACGTGTCATCGGTCACGCGGAGCATTGTCGTGTACTCGTGGATCATGGTGGCGTTCTCGCTGCTGCTCGTGCCGGTTGCCGGCATGGGGCTGGTCTACACGGTGGCGGCCGCGGTCCTCGGCTCGGTGTTCCTGGTCGAGGCGCACCTCCTGCGTCGACGGGCGCTACGCGGCCCGGAGGACAGTGTGCGTCCGATGCGTCTGTTCCACTGGTCGATCACCTATCTGGCGCTGCTGTTCCTCGCTGTCGCGGTCGACCCGTTCATCCCGGTCTAGGCCGTCGAGGACGGCTGCGCGAGCGAAGCCACCGTGCCGCGGGTGTGCATGCTCAGCAGGACGAAGATCGCCAGCATCCACACCAGGCTGGCACCGAGCATGTGCACCGCCACCAACAGCCAAGGCAGGCCCGTGAAGTACTGCGCGTAGCCGACGAGTCCTTGAAGCAGGGAGACAGCGAGCAGCACGATGGTGAAGCGCATTGCTCGTGCCGGCGCGTGGGTGACGCGCAGGGCAACCAGCAGGCCCACGGTGAGGCCGAGGAAGAGCAGCACGGAGTCCGCATGGAGCCATGCCATCGTGCGCGGGTCCACCCCGAACCGCGCCTCGGTGTCGGCGTCCCCGGAGTGGGGGCCGCTGCCGGTCACGATGACGCCGAGCACCACCACGAGGGCCGTCACCGCGACGAGGGCGTAGGTGAGCAGCAGCACCTCCCGGCGGACCACCGTCGTCACCGGCCGATCCCCGGGCTCGCCCGAGCGGACCACGAGCACGACGCAGCCCGCGATGATGGCCATCGACACCAGGAAGTGCGCCGAGACCGCCCACGGATTCAGACCGGTGAGGACGGTGACGCCGCCCAGGACCGCCTGGACGACCGTGCCGACGATCGGGATGGCGGCCAGAGCGAGCACGGGCGTCCGGGCCGATCCGGTCGCTGCCCTCGTGCGTCGCCACCACGCGTAGGCGCCGACGATGGCCGCCAGTGCCAGGGCGGCGAGCACGAAGGTGAGGAGTCGATTGCCGAACTCGACGTACTTGTGCCAGGACTCCGCCTGTCGCGATGTGGGGATGTAGGAGCCCTCGGCGCACTGCGGCCAGGTCGGGCACCCCAGGCCCGATCCGGTCAGCCTGACGATGCCGCCGGTGACGACGATCCCGATCTGGGCCACGAGGTTGGCGATGAAGATCCCTCGGAGCCAGCGGGGGGCCCTGCCGCCGACGGCGTCGGCAAGGAAGGGACGGCGGACGTCGGTGGCCATGCTTCGAGCCTACGACGGCCCCGGGTCACCGCCAGGCGAAGGTCCGTCGTGCCACCGCGGCACCGAGCAGGCCCCAGGCCACGAGCAGCGCGACGTCCACGGCCAGGCCGCCGGTGCCGGGGTAGCCGGTGCTCCAGCGAAGGAGGTCGCCCAGCGCCGACGACGGCAGGACGGACACTGCTGCCGCGAGGACGGGAGGAAGGCTCGCGGCGGGGATAGCGGTGCCTCCGAGCGCGACGAGGACGAGGAAGACCGCGTTGGCGATGGCCAAGGTGGCCTCGGCGCGCACAGCGCCCCCGAGGGCGAAGCCGAGCGCGGCGAAGCATGCCGTCCCGAGGATTGCCAGGGGGACGAGGGCAAGGCTCTGCGGACCGGGGCGCCAGCCCATGGCCAGCGCGGTGCCCACGAGCACCAGGGTCTGCACGGCGGTCACGGCGAGGGCCGCGATGATCCGCGCGCCCAGGATGTCGACCCGGGACAGCGGGGTCGTCGCGAGCATGACGAGCGCTCCGGAGCGGCGGTCGAAGCCGATGCCGATCGCGAGCGACGTGAAGGCACTCGCGATGATCGCGACAGCGAGGACACCCCCGAGCGCCTCGGGCAGACGCCCGGAGCCGGCTGGCTCTGCCAGGGGAACCGCGGCGACGTACGTCGCGGCGAGGAGCAGAGCGATCGGGATGATGATCGTGAGGAGCAGTTGCTCGCCGTTGCGCAGCAGTAGCCGCAGATCGAACGCGGCCTGCGCGATCATGCGCCCCCCCGATCGTCGGTGAGCCGCCAGTACACGTCGGAGAGTCGCTCGCCGCCCAGGCCGAGATTGCGCGGTTGGACGCCGTGCTGCGCGCACCACGACGCCACCGTCGCCAGCGCATGGGGCGTGGTGTTGCCCTCGATGCGGTACGTCCCCGGGGATGTCTCCTCGGCGCGACAGCCCTCCGGGAGGGCGCGCAGGAGGCCATCGATGTCCAGGTGCAGTGGGCCTTCGAAGGTGATCACCTCGCGCCCGTCGGCGAGCAGGCTCCGCAGTGATCCCTGGGTTCGGCAACGGCCGCCCGCGATGATGGCGACCTCGTCGGCGAGCGACTCCGCCTCGTCGAGCAGGTGCGTGCACAGCAGGACGGTGCATCCACGCTGGCGTGCCGCGTCGATCGCCTCCCAGGCCAGTGCCCTGCCACGCGGGTCGAGTCCGGATGTGGGCTCGTCGAGGATGACCATGTCGGGGTGACCCACGAGGGCGCAGGCAAGGCTCACCCGCCTGCGTTCCCCGCCCGAGAGCCGTCGCATCGTCGTACGACCGAGCGCGCCGAGCCCCCATTCCGCGATGATCGGATCAGCGGTCTCGGGCGCACCTCGCAAGCGCGCCACGTGCCGCACGAGCTCGACAGCGTGAGCGCCGGTGGGCAGCCCGTCGTCCTGGACCATGACATTGACGCGGCGGCGAGCCTGGTCGCGACCCGGCGCCCCGCCCAGGACGCTGGCCGTGCCTGAGCGCGGCCTGATGAGGCCGGCGAGCACGGCAACCGTCGTGGACTTGCCCGCTCCATTCGGGCCCAGGAGGGCCGTCACGCCGCCGGCCGGCACGGTCAGGTCCATCCCCGTGAGCCCGCGAGCGCCCGAGCTACCGGTGGAGGGGTCGATCGAGGACGACCCGCGCGAGGACGGGTAGGACACCACGACGTGCTCCAGCCGCGCAGCATCCACGGGGGGAGTCTTCCGCACGCTTCGGGCGCTCGCCGGGGTCGGGTAGGGCTCCGGTGGGGCGGCCCCGGGTCCGTCAGCCCCCCGGGGTTGCGCCCCCGGGGATTTGCGACACACTATGGGTGTGAAATTCCCGAGCCCCGCCGCCGAGCGCGTGGCGCGCGCCCTGCTGGAGGAGGGCCCCGCCACGGCTGCCGAGCTCGCCGTGCGTCTTGGGCACAGCCCGACGGTGGTGCGGCGGCACCTCGACGCCCTGGCGGCCGAGGGCTTCGTCGCCCTCGCGATCGACCACTACCGCGGCATCGAGACCACCGAGCCCGATGAGGCCCAGAAGCTCATGCTGGGCCTGAACATCGCGCAGGTCGCCGATGATCTGGCGCAGGCAGCACCGTGGCTGCTGGCG
>JALQSY010000109.1 GCA_023264215.1 Candidatus Nanopelagicales bacterium | reverse complement strand
ACGACGCCCTCTACGACATGCTCGATGTCGAGGAGATCCAGAAGATGATGGACAAGGGCATCCTCGAAATCGCCCCGCTCGCCTACATGCGCGGCCGTACCCTCAATGACGCGTTCATCATCCTCGACGAGGCCCAGAACACCACGGCCGAGCAGATGAAGATGTTCCTCACCCGACTGGGGTTCGGCTCGACCATGGTCGTGACGGGGGATGTGACGCAGGTGGACCTGCCGACCGCGACCACCTCCGGCCTGATGGCCGTGCAGGAGATCCTCACCGGCATCGACGACGTGGCCTTCTGCACTCTGACGTCGGCCGATGTCGTGCGCCACCGGCTCGTCGGCGAGATCGTCGAGGCATACGGCCGCTACGACGCCACCGTGGGACTGCGCCCGGCAGCCCCGCATCGCGGTCCGCGCAGGGCATAGGCCGTGGCGATCGACATCGACGACTCCTCTGGCGCCGGCGGCATCGACCTGATGCTGATCCAGCGCCAGGCTGCCTTCCTGCTCGATCGGCTGCACCTCGACGCCGATGCGGACCTGTCGATCGTGCTGGTCGACGAGGATGAGATGGCCCGCCTGCACGTCGAATGGATGGATGAGCCCGGCCCCACCGACGTCATGTCGTTCCCCATGGACGACCTGCGAGCCGGAGACCCTTCGGGCCCGCGCGTCGCGGGGGTGCTGGGCGACATCGTCCTGTGCCCCGCCGTGGCGGCCCGCCAGGCGGAGGCTGCGGGACATGGCACCGACGCGGAGATGGCCCTGCTGCTCACGCACGGCGTCCTGCACCTGCTCGGGCATGACCACGCCGAGCCCGAGGAGCACGAGCGGATGTTCGCCCTGCAGGCGGACCTGCTCGCGGCATGGCAGGACCAGGTGCGATGACCACCGACCTGTGGCTCCTCATCATCGCGGTCGCCCTGGTCGTCGTGGCCTGGCTCCTGGTGATGTCGGAGACGGCCATTGGCCGGGTGTCGCGCGGACGTGCGGAGGACCTCGTGCGCGAGGGAGTCCGCGGGAGCGCCCGCCTGCTCGACGTCGTGTCCGATCGACCCCGCTACGTCAACGTCCTGCTCTTCCTGTCCACCGTGGCGTCGGTCACCGCGGTCGCGCTCGTGTCCTACGTCGGCGTTTCCGGCTTGCAGGAGGGCCAAGGCTGGCCGGTCTGGCTGTCGCTGCTCGTCGTGGTCACGATCATGGTCATCGTCAACTACGTCGTCCTCGGCGTCGCCGCACGCACGCTGGGGCGCCAGCACGCGGATCGGATCGCGCTGCGCTCCGCGGGAGTCGCGAGCCTGCTCGCTGGGATCCTCGGTCCGCTCGCGACACTTCTCATCATCGTGGGCAATGCGCTCACTCCCGGCAAGGGCTATCGCGAGGGTCCCTTCGCGAGCCAGGCGGAGCTGCGCGAGCTCGTCGACATCGCCGAGGCCGAGGACCTCATCGAGGACGATGAGCGACAGATGATCCACTCGGTCTTCGAGCTCGGCGATACCTTCGCGCGCGAGGTCATGGTGCCGCGCACCGAGATGATCTACATCGAGCGCCACAAGACCCTGCGCCAGGCGCTGTCCCTCGGCCTGCGCTCGGGCTTCTCGCGCATCCCCGTCATCGGGGAGAACTCCGACGACGTGGTCGGCATCGTCTACCTCAAGGACGTCGTGCGCCGGGTCTTCGATCGTCGTGATGCCGAGCAGACCGAGACGGTCGAGTCGCTCATGCGTCCGGCCTTCATGGTGCCCGACAGCAAGCAGGTCGACGAGCTGCTCAAGGACATGCAGGCGGCCCGGACCCACATGGCGATCGTCGTCGACGAGTACGGCGGCACCGCCGGGCTGGTGACGATCGAAGACGTCCTGGAGGAGATCGTCGGCGAGATCGCCGACGAATACGACACCGCCGCACCCGAGGTCGCCCGGCTCGATGACGGATCGGTGCGCGTGAGCGCTCGGATGCACGTCGACGACTTCGCCGATCTCATCGACGTCGACGTCGAATCCGACGACGAGGGCGTCGACACCGTGCTGGGGCTGATGGGCAAGCGCCTCGGGCGGGTGCCCATCCCCGGAGCGACCATCGACATCGACGGGTGGCGCCTGGTCGCCGAGCAGGGGATGGGCCGGCGCAACCGCATCGGCAGCGTCCTCGCCGTACGCGTCGAGGAGCCCGAAGCGCACGAGGCGGTCGTCGATGAGTGACGTCCTGGACGCCGAGGACCTCAAGCTCGTGACGCTCGCCCGGGGCGCACGCGGACGCGTCGGGGCGCCCCGCGGCGCTGCCGTGCGCGATGAGACCGGGCGCACCTATGCGGCGGCGGACGTGAAGCTGCCCTCGCTGGGGCTGACCGCCCTGCAGCTCGCCGTCGCGCAGGCGGTCGCCGCCGGGGCACGGGGAGCCGAGGCAGCCGTCATCGTCGGCGATGACCCGCACGACGACGACGGGCGCCGCGCGCTCGCCGACCTCGGGGGTCCGCAGGTCACTGTCCACCTGTGCCGCGCCGACGGGTCCGTCGTGCTCTCGACGCTGGCCGGCGCGTGAGCGCGTCCGTCGCGACGCCCACGCAGCGTCGCACCGCATCCGTCGCCGTCCTGGGCTCCGCCGCGCTCTTCGGCACCGCGGGCACGGCGCGCGTCCTCCTCCAGCCAGCCGCTCCCGCAGCGGGCGCGGCAGCCGCTCGCCTCATCGTCGGTGCAGCGGGCCTGGTCGCGTGGGCATCGCGGACCGCGGAGGGGCGCGCGGCGCTGATGCGACTGTGGCGGCGCCCGATCATCTGGGCCATGGGCGTCACCGTCGCGGCGTACCAGCTGTTCTTCTTCCTGTCGATGAGCCGCACGGGCGTGGCGATCGGGACCCTGGCATCGCTGGCCCTCACCCCCTTCATGGCCGGGGTCCTCGGCTGGGCCCTGCGCGAAGGCGCCCCGGGCTACGTCTGGCTCGTGTCCACGCTGCTCGCGATCACCGGTGTCGCGCTGCTCACCATCGGTGCGGGCGATCGTCGCGACGTGCTGGGCATCGCGTTCGGCCTGGCCGCGGGCGCGTCGTACGCCTTCTACACGGTCTTCGGCGTGCGCTTCGCCCGGGAGGGAGAGCAGCCGACCCACGTACTCGCGTCGTCCTTCGCCATCTCGGGCGTGCTGCTCATCCCCGTCTTCGTCATGTCGGGGACGTGGTGGATGTCGTGGTCCTCCGTCGCCTTGATCCTGTGGCTCGGTCTGGCAACGACCACACTCGCCTACATCCTGTTCGGATTCGGACTGCGATCACTGCAGCCCGGGCATATCGCGACGCTGAACCTCGCCGAGCCCCTCTTCGCGACGCTGCTGGGGGTGTTCGTCCTCGGAGAGGCACTGGGCGGGCTCGGCGTCATCGGATGCATCCTGGTCATCGTGGGACTGGGCGTGCTGGGCGTGGCCGAAGGCCGGGGTGAGCCGTGACCGAGCACCGCTCCGGCCTCGCGTGCCTGGTCGGCCGGCCGAATGCCGGCAAGTCGACCCTGACCAACGCACTCATCGGATCGAAGGTCGCCATCACCTCCAAGCGGCCGCAGACCACGCGCCACGTCGTGCGCGGGATCCTCACCCGACCCGATGCCCAGCTCGTGGTGCTCGACACCCCCGGCCTGCACAAGCCCAAGACCCTGCTCGGTGAGCGTCTCAACGATCTCGTGCGCGAGGCGTGGTCCACGGTCGACGTAGCGGCGCTGTGCCTGCCGGCCACCGAGAAGGTGGGCCCAGGCGATGCCTACATCGCCGCCGAACTGGCGAAGGCGAGGCGCGGCGGGGGACGTGCGACGTTCGCGATCGTCACGAAGGTCGACGCGGCGAGCCCGGCCCAGGTCGCCGAGCGCCTCGCCGAGGCCGCCGAGCTCGGCGAGCGTGCCGGTCTGGACTGGGCTGAGATCGTGCCGGTGTCCGCGGTGTCCGGGGACAACGTCAGCCTCCTGGCCGACCTGCTGATCGCCCGGCTGCCCGAGGGGCCCGCCCTCTATCCCGACGGTGAGGTCACCGACGAGCCCGAGGAGGTGCTCGTCGCCGAGTTCATCCGCGAGGCCGCGCTCGAGGGGCTGTCCGATGAACTCCCGCACTCGCTCGCGGTGGTCGTCGATGAGATGGAGCTGCGCGAGGACCGGCCGGAGGACCGTCCGCTGCTCGACATCCATGCCGTCGTCTTCGTCGAGCGCGACAGCCAGAAGGCGATCGTCATCGGCAAGGGCGGCTCGCGCCTGAAGGACGTGGGTACGACGGCGCGCCGGGGCATCGAGGCCCTGCTCGGCGTGCCGGTGTACCTGGATCTGCACGTCAAGGTGGCCAAGGACTGGCAGCGCGACCCGCGTCAGTTGCGTCGACTGGGGTTCTAGCCCTGCGAGGATGGCTCTGTGCCGACGTACCGAGACGAGGCGATCGTCCTGCGCACCCAGCGCCTGGGCGAGGCCGACCGCATCGTCACCCTGCTCACCCGCGCGCACGGCCGGGTGAGGGCTGTCGCCAAGGGCGTGCGGCGCACCGGCAGCCGCTTCGGCGCTCGGCTGGAGCCCTTCGGCCACGTCGACATCCAACTGCACGAGGGCCGTTCCCTCGACACCGTGACCCAGGTCGAGTCCCTCGCCGCGCACGGCGCGACCCTGTCGGCCGACTACCCGCGCTGGACGTCCGGTACGGCGATGCTCGAGGCGGCGGAGCGCTTGACGCCGATCGAGCGCGAGCCCGCGGTGCAGCAGTTCCTGCTGCTCGTCGGCGGCTTGCGCACGCTGGTGACCGGCACGCATGATCCATCGCTGATCCTCGACGCATTCCTGGTCCGCTCACTGGCCATCGCGGGATGGTCGCCGTCGTTCTCCGAATGCGCCCGCTGCGGCGCTCCGGGACCGCACCGCGCCTTCGCCGTCAACGGCGGCGGCGCGCTGTGCGATGACTGCCGCACGCCCGGCAGTGCCCGGCCCGCTCCCGAGACGCTCGCGCTGCTCGGCGCCCTCCTCTCCGGCGACTGGGCCTCGGCTGACTCCAGCGAGCCTCGCCATCGCCGTGAGGCCAGCGGCCTGGCCGCCGCGCTCGTGACGTGGCACATCGAGCGCGGCCTGCGCTCCCTGCCGCTCGTCGACCGCTAGGGCCGTCCGTTTCTCCCGCTTAGCGGGATGAACGGCCGCTTTTGCGGGCAATTCGGGCTCATATCGACCGTTTGTCCCACCGTGAGTGCGGTCCAGTCGCGTGCGTTGGCGCTGGGAGTGCGGTCCGGTGCGTGCGTTGGCGCCGTGAGTGCGGTCCAGTCGCGTGCGGTCGCGCCGTACCCGACCCGCGCGCATGACCGGGACAAACGGTCGAACGCGGCCCTTCGGAGGCCCCAAATCGACCGCTTGTCCCGCTTAGCGGGAGAAACGGCGGATGGGAGGATGGGGGAGTGCCGTCGTACGCCGCTCCGACCCCGCACCCCAGCGGGGCGACGCCGCCGGCGATCCCGGCCGACCTCGTCCCCCGCCACGTCGCGGTCGTCATGGACGGCAATGGTCGCTGGGCCAAGGAGCGCGGCCTGCCGCGCACCGCGGGGCACGAGGCGGGGGAGTTCGCCCTCCTCGACTGCGTGCACGGTGCGATCGAGATGGGCATCCGCTGGCTGTCGGCCTACGCCTTCTCGACCGAGAACTGGAAGCGCTCCCCGGACGAGGTGAAGTTCCTCATGGGCTTCAATCGCGATGTGGTCCACCGGCGCCGTGATGAGATGCACGC
Source organism: Candidatus Nanopelagicales bacterium (assembly GCA_023264215.1). Next base: position 335 of record JALQSY010000109.1, on the reverse strand, counting down.
GATGGGAGTGCGCGTGCGCTGGGCGGGGCGTCCGAAGCGGCTATGGAAGAGCGTCATTTCCGAGCTCGAGTACGCCGAGCAGCTCACGAAGGACAACGACGTGCTCACGCTCACGATGTGCGTCAACTACGGAGGCCGGGCCGAGATCGCCGACGCCGCCGCCGCCGGCCGACGGGCGGGTGAACGTGTCCCCCACCTCGACCGGGACGGCGGAGAAGATCGAGCCGAGGTAGCGCTCGTTCTCCTCGCCGCGGTTGAGCCAGACGCCGTGCGGGTTCGACGGCAGGCCGCCCCACAGGCCCCAGGTGACCGAGCGCTCGCGGTCGCAGCAGTAC
>JALQSY010000108.1 GCA_023264215.1 Candidatus Nanopelagicales bacterium | reverse complement strand
CCGAGGCGGCTCCGAAGGAGACGCCCTCCCGATGTGGGAGGAGCGCAGCGACGGCCCCAACGAGGCCTTCCCGTCAGTCGTTCGCGTGAGTGCGCTCGAGATCGGCAAGGACGTAGGCAAGCAGGTCTTCACCGTGGGGTGAGGCCGTCGCAACATCCTCCGCGTGCACGGCGACCTGATGCAGGGACTGCAGTCGCAGGACGTCTCCCGACACATGCTGGTTGGGGAACATCCCGGCGAACCCGAGCCGCAGTTCACGGTCGCAGGCATCGAGGACGAGTTGAGTGGCCGGCGACTCCAGCGGGAAGTCGACGTACACGGCGTCTCTACCCTGCCCATCCACAAGGCGGCGGCGGGCCCGGTCGAGCACATCGACGATGTCGACCCCGGGAGTGATCACGGTGATGATGCCGAGGTTGTGGTCCTCCTTCTCGTGGACGACCACCTCGCAATGCTCCGGGATCGGCGTCCGAGGTGGCGCGACGGCAAGGTGACCATGGATCCCTGTGGCGCCGATGATGGAGTGGATCACGTCCCGATGGCGTGCCGGTGCGTACAACGACCGATCCGGTCCCTCATTGGTCTTCAGGTAGAACAGCGCGACCGACTCTCGATGAGCAGCGCGCCCAGCCGCTGCGTTGTTGCGGACGCTGCCGGGGATCCATCCCAGCAGGAACCCGGTCTCGGCAGCCCCGAGGTCGACATTGGCCTTCTGGCTGTAGGGATGTGCGGCCGTCGCCTCGCTGAAGATGCCGAGGTAGCCGGCCGACTTTGCCCACTGCGCACCGAAGCGCTTCATTCGCGTGAACAGGTGCTGACCCCGCGCGGCCGGGGTGACCACCGCAACGCCCGCATGGACGACGGACTGGACACCGTGCTCGACCATGAGCGCCATGTGCCCGATGGCACTTCCGTCGGCATCGCGACCGACGGTGCTCACGAGTTCCCCGCTGGCTATGCGTCGGGCAATCTCGTCGGGCTGGTAGACCCACTCGGCGTCATACGAGTCGCCGTACACCTCCTGCACTAGATCGACGAGCACGCCGGACTGATCGGCGGACAGGAATTCGATGATGATGTCGTCAGCCTCATGGGCGGGCATTCAGGGAGGGTATCCGTTCGCACCGAAACGAACCTTCCTCGTCGCGAAAGTCCCGGTTGTCAAGGGTTAGCGGCGTCGATAACCCTGGATAACCGGGACTTTCAGCCGCTCGCATGACTTCGAAGAGCCGCTACGTCGAGGGCATGCGCTTGAGCAGGCTGGCAACGGCGTAGATCAGCGGGCCGGGGATTCCCGCGATCAGCCACCCAAATCCATCCAGTGGCGCCGTCCCGAAGACGGAGTTCATCGTCGGCACGTAGGTCAGTACGAGCTGGAGAGCGAGCGTCACCCCGATCCCTGTCCAGATCCACGGGTTGCTCATGACTCCGACCGACCGCAGTGGCCCTCGCAGGGTTCGGCATGCCAGGAGGTAGGCGATCTCCATGATGACAAGGCAATTGACAGCGACAGTGCGGGCCGTGCCTTGGTCTAGTCCGAGCCTCATGGCCGCGACGAACGCGCCGAAGGTCCCGAGCAGCATCGCAGCGCCCATGATGGCGACGCGAATCGCAAGCGCTCGAGACAGGAGGGCTCGGCGAGGAGGCCTCGGCGGACGGCGCATGATGTCGGGCTCTGCTGGCTCGAAGGCGAGCATGACACCGAGTGCCACCGCCGTGACCGTGTTGATCCACAGTATTTGCAGCGGCAGGATCGGGAGGGCGGTATTGAGCCCGATGGCCAGCAGCACGATGAGCCCCTCGGCGAAGTTCGTCGGCAGTGTCCACACGATGAACTTCACGAGGTTGTCGTAGACAGTCCTGCCCTCCTCGACAGCCGCCTCGATTGTCGCGAAGTCGTCATCCAGGATGACCATGTCCGCCGATTCCTTGGCGACCTCGGTGCCGGACTCGCCCATGGCGACCCCGATGTCCGCCTGCTTGAGCGCGGGCGCATCGTTCACTCCATCGCCGGTCATGGCGACGACGTGGCCCTCGTCCTGCAGGGCATGCACGATCGTGAGCTTGTCCTCGGCGGTGACCCGAGCGAAGACGCCCGCTGCGGGGACCCCGACGGCCTTGGCGACAGCGCGGGCCGTGCGCTCGTGGTCGCCGGTCACCATGAGGACGTCGATTCCCGCGTCATGGCATGCGTGCACGGCCGCGCTCGCCGCGGGCCGCGGTGGATCGAGCAGCGCCTGCAGGCCGAGGAAGCGCAGGCGCACCCGCCGAAGCGAGTCGCCATCGAGACTGAAGGATGCGGGCACCGTGGCCGTTGCCAGGGCGATCACGCGCAGAGCCTCATCACCGGCGTCGGCGCAGGCCTGCGTTACCCGGCTCGCTTCGGCCTCGCCGATCCCGCAGAGTGCGAGGACCTCCTCGGCGGCCCCCTTGACGGACACGAGAGCCTCCCCACTTGCAGGGACAGCGTGCAGCACGGCCATTCGGCGCGTCGCCGACGTGAAGGGAACCTCGTCGATGCGCTCCATGGACTCGGCCTGGCGGAGGACCTCGGGTGCCGCTCGCTGCGCAGCAACGAGCAGTGCGACCTCCATAGGGTCGCCTGCATGCTCGTCACCGATGCCGACTCGGGCGTCGTTGCACAGCACGCCGGCGAGCAGGCAGTCACGCACGTCTGCCGTGACCGGGCCTGGGCCGATCGGCCACCACTGCCCATCGCAGTAGACCGACTGCACGGTCATGCGGTTCTCCGTGAGTGTCCCGGTCTTGTCGGTGCAGATGACGGTGACGCTCCCGAGCGTCTCGACAGCGGGGAGGTGGCGGATCACCGCCTTGCGCCTGGCCATACGCGACACCCCGATGGCCAAGGTGATGGTGACGACCGCGGGTAGCCCCTCGGGGATGGCACCGACTGCCAGCGCGACGGCACCGGTCGTCATGTAGGCGACCGTCTCCCCGCGCAGGATGCCTACGGCGAAGGTCAGCGCAGCGAGGATGAGGATGACGAGCGTGACGAGTCGGCTGAAGCTCGCGAGCTGCCGCGTCAGCGGGGTGGCGACTCCCTGGGTCGATGCCATCAGCGCGTGGATGGAGCCCACCTGGGTGCGCGGGCCGGTCGCCACGACGATTCCCCGTGCGCGGCCCGACGTCACCAGCGACCCGGTGAAGGCCATGCATGCGCGATCGGCCAGAGGGGTGCGGCTCGCCACCGCATGCGTTGACTTGGATACCGGGAGCGACTCCCCAGTCAGACTCGCTTCATCGATGCGCAGTTCGTGGCATTCGATCAGCCTCAGATCAGCCGGGACCCGATCCCCGGCCTCGAGCACCACGAGATCGCCGGGCACCAGATCGGCCGCCGGGACGTGCGCGGAACGCCCCTCGCGCGTGGCCTGCGCAGATCCGCCAGCCAGGGAGGCAAGCGCCGCGAGGGCGGCGCCAGCCCGGGCCTCCTGGATGACGCCGACTCCAGCGTTGACGACGAGGACCGCGGCGATGACGAGCGAGTCGACCGGGTGACCTATCGCGATGGTCGCGACGGCCGCAGCGAGGAGCACGTAGATGAGCGGGCTGCGGAACTGGTCGATGACGAGCCGCCAGAGTGGGCGCGGCTTCTCCCCCGGCAGGACGTTCGGTCCGATCCGATCGAGCCGACGTGCGACCTCGTCGTGCTCCAGCCCCGCCGAAGCGTCAGTTCCCAGGGCATCGATGACGACTCCTGCGGCCAGTGCGTGGGGTGATTCGGCGTCGAAGTCCCCGCTCATGGGTCAGCCAGGCTCAGCGCACCGGGCGAGGAGGACCGAGCACTCGACGTGGTGGACGAGGTAGTCCGCGGTCGATCCCAGCCTGAGCCGCTCCCAGCCGTGCAGGCCTCGCGTGCCGAGGACGAGCAGATCGCACGGATGCTCGTAGAGGAACTGCAGGAGATCCCCCCGCACATTGACGGTGAGGTCCCAGTCATAGGGCCGGATGACCGTGACCCGCGCATCGGCGCATCGTGACTGGAGCAGTCTCACCGCCTCCTCCGCGCCCGCGGACGCAATGCCGTCGCCGGTCTCCACGGCCACGACGTCGACATGGACTCCAGCGGCCCAGGGGAAGCCCGCGATCTCCTCGGCGGCGCGCCGGGCATGGGGTGAGCCGTCGACGGCAAGGACCACGCGCTCCACCCGTGTGCCGCCCCGAGCGATGAGGGTAGGGACCTTGGGGCAGTTGATGAGCCACTCGGCCACGCTGCCCAGGTGCAGCTTCTTCGCCAGGCCGGTGCCCCGCGCGCCGATCACGAGCAGGTCCGCGTCGAGGCCTGCGAGGACGATCCGGGCATCGCCCGAGGCCTGGATGTGACGGACATGATCGAGGGCCGTCGAGTCGTACGGCACGCGCCGTACGGCCGGCTCCCACTCCCTGGGCTCCGGGGGCGCGTGGCCGGGTTGGTCGTCCGGGATGACCGTCACCACCTCGGCGCTCCAGCCGGGCCAGTACTGCGCGCAGACCCACTCCCATGCGGTGCTCGCGCTGGCGGAGTGGTCATCGGCAAAGACGAGGAGGCGGTCCATGCCTCCACTAGAACACCGAGAGCGCGTGCGCGAGCGACTCAGTCAGTCAGCATGAGGGCAGGGCGCGCTCACATCTGCAGGAGCGCGAGCAGCTGAGGATCGCCGAAGGAGTCCGCGATGACCTTGCCATTGACCAGCACCGTGGGCGTGCCCGTCACCCCACGGGCGAATGCGGCCTGCGTCGTCGCGGAGATGAAGGGGACGAAGCGCTCCTGCTCGATGCAGGCGAGCGCCTCGCCGCTCGCACCGATCCCTCCCGCCAGGCCAAGGAGCGAGGCCGTGTCGAATCGGGTGGCGGGATCGGCGCCGCCGGGCGCCGCATAGATCGCGGCATTGAAGTCAACGAAGGCCTCGGCTCCGTCGCCATCGAGCACGCACGCCGCCGCGGCCGCTGCCCGCGCCGATGCGCCCGGCGGGTCGAGCGAGCGATTGGCCTCGCCGAGGAACGCCATGTTGTACTGCTTCACGGCCAGGCCGGAGCCGGGCTGCAGGGCGCGCTCCATGAGGGCGGTGCCGATTTCGGTCTCCCAGCGCTGGCAGTAGGGGCACTGGTAATCGACGTAGACCTCCACCACCTTCTTGGCTTCCGGGTCGCCGACCACGATGGCCCCGCCGGTGACCGTGCCGGCAGGGGACTCGACGTCGCCGGACAACTCGGCCGCGTCCGCTGTCGACGGGGCGGTCGGAGCAGACGGAGCAGCCGCATCACCCGGCGATACGCCGGTGCCGCGCGAGTCGTTCGCGGAACTCAACTCGCTGGTCAGCGCTTCCACCTTGGCTTCCAGGGACGACAGTTGCGACATGACCGACACCATGCCGACGACAGACCAGACGCCCACGATGACGGTCAGCACCAGGGTGACGACGAGGAGGGCGCGCAGGCGCAGCACCTGGCGGCGGAGCCTGGCGGAGCCGGGTGCGTCGTGACCGGCGGAAACTGGATCGGGCAGGCTCACGGTCACGAGGCTAGCGGCGCCCGGTCATGACGAAGGGGGCGGCCATGCAGGCCGCCCCCTTCGTCAGTGCCCGATCAGGCGCCCGAGCAGGGCGCGCTGTAGTCGTACGCCTGTGCCGTGGGACCGACGTACCCGATGAGGAGCGTCTCGATCCCCAGGGGCGAGTCCTCCGACGGGACGTTGATCGACACCGAGCGATCGACGTCCGCGGGCGGGCCGCCGACCAGCGAGTTGGGCAGTGCGCCTTCGTAGTCGACCTCGACACCCCCCTGGACGGCGGCCACGAGGCCCTCGCGGGTGAGGTCACCATTGGCGGCAGCCTTCTCGAGTGCTGCCTTCATCGGGTACTGCCACACCCAGCCGTAGGTGTAGCCGTCGTTGGCGGGCAGGACGCCCTCGCCGAGCTGGGCCTGCATCGCGTCCATCGCGGCGGACGGGGTCCCGAAGGAGCCGGTGGTGCCGACGTTGGTGAATGCCGCCAGCAGAGCCGGGGCAGCCGCGGTCTGCAGCAGGAGCGGGTTCCAGGTGGGGGCAGCGCCGAGGAACTGTCC
>JALQSY010000107.1 GCA_023264215.1 Candidatus Nanopelagicales bacterium | reverse complement strand
CCCCGAGATCAGCCCACTCAATACGTTCCCGGAGCGCTACACCGTCAATGCCGCAGGCGACCTGGTCATCACGGGCAACACCCTGATGACCTGTCCGGAGTCCGCGGCCAACTGCGCCGAGGCGCAGCGCGGAGGAGGCACCTCAGCGCGCTTCAACAACAACAGCTACTCCATGGTGATGGTCGACATCGATGACGATCCGACCACCGTCAATTCCTCGAGCGCGGACCTGCAGATCCCCGAGGGTGCCCCGGTGCTCTTCGCCGGCCTGTACTGGGGCGCCGGTGCATCCGGCGACCAGGCCAAGGGCACGCCGCCGGCCGATGCCGGCTCGATTCGATTCCGCCCACCCGGCGCGGCCGGCTACTCCAGCATCACGGGCTCGGTGACGCGGATCTCGACGTCGGGATCCAACAAGACGTACTCCGGATTCGCCGACGTCACGACGCAGGTGCGCGCGGCCGGTCGTGGCACCTACCTCGTGGCGGACGTCAAGGGCTCACTTGGCATCAATCACTTCGCCGGCTGGTCGCTGATCGTGGTGTACGGCGATCCGACCGAGCCGGTGCGGGCCATGAGCGTCTTCGACGGCCTGGTCAGCGTCACCCAGGGATCCCCCGCGACGATCGACGTGGCCGGGTTCCGCACACCCCCCACCGGCCCGGTGCGCACGGCCCTCGGCGTCGTCGCCTACGAGGGCGACCTGGGCATCACCGGCGATCAGTTCCTGCTCAACGGCAGCGCGCTCAGCGATGGGCGGCGCCCCGCGAGCAACTACTTCAACTCCTCCATCACCACGCGGACGGGCAGGTTCGCCGCCAAGACCCCCGACTACCCCAACCAGCTCGGCTTCGACGCCGGCCTCATCGATGCGACGGGGCGCATCGCCAACAACGCCACGTCCGCGACCTTCCGCGCCTCGTCCACCGGGGACCAGTACTACCCGATCGCGCTGACCTTCTCCACCGAGTTGTTCTCGCCGAAGTTCGCCGCCCGCAAGTCGGTCGTCGACGTCAACGGCGACGTCGTACGCGCAGGAGACGATCTCGACTACACCCTGGTCCTGACCAACGACGTGACGGCCGACAACGGCGACGCATCGACCGGGACCGTCATCACCGACATCCTCCCCGCGGGTGCGGCCTACGTACCCGGCACCCTCACGGTGGACGGTGAGCCCGTGCCGGACTCCGGCTCCATTGCCACCTTCGCGGACGGATCGCTCACCCTGCGGGTGGGCGAGGGCGCAACAGCGACCGAAGGCGGTCGGCTCGCGATCGGCCAGAGCGTCGTGATCGCATACCGCATGCGCGTGGCGGCCGACGCCGCGGCAGGAACCGTCCTGGCCAATGACTTCCGGGTGGCGGGCCAAGCAGCGACATCGGGCTTCGCGGTGACCGGCATCTCCAACGAGACCTCCGTGGTGGTCGTGGCAGACGACGCGGATCTGAGCATCGCCAAGGCGGTCAGCCCGACCACCCTGACGGCAGGACAGTCGGCGACGTACACGCTGCGAGTAGACAACGCCGGCCCCGGCTCTGCCGAGTCGCTCGTGGTCACCGACTCCATCCCCGCCGGCCTCACGCTCATCTCCGCCTCGGGACTGGACTGGTCGTGTGTCGAGACGGCACCGGTCGTGCGATGCACGCTGCCGAGCCTGCCCGCGGGCGCGTCCGCCCCGCCCATCAACGTCACGGTCACCGTGGACGAGGAAGCCAGCGGCAGCGGCTCGGTGACCAACACCGCTACCGTCGCCAGCGATACCCCGGACCCGGATCCGAGCGGGAACTCCTCGACCGTGACCACTCCGATCGATCGCAGCGCCGACCTCGCCATCGCCAAGTGGCACGAGGGCGAGGCGATCCCCGGCGAGACCATCACCTACTCACTCGGCGTCCGCAACGAAGGCCCTTCTGACGCGACCGGCGTCACCGTCACCGACACGCTTCCCGACTACCTCAGCCTCGTATCGGTGTCCGGTGATGGCTGGGCCTGCACACCCGCCGTGGAGTGCACGCTCACCGGCACCCTCGTGGCCGGATCCTCCGCGGAGTCCATCACCCTGGTCGCGGAGGTCCTCGCGAGCGCCCCCTCCGAGGTGGCCAACACCGCCAGCGTCGCCGGCAACGAGCCCGACCCGACCCCCGCCAACAACACCGCGACGGACAGCGCCGACACGGCGCGCATCTTCGACGGGATCGAGAGCCTGTCCCACCCGGGCAAGGCGATTGCCGGCGGCCCCGCCGTCCCCGTCACCGTCCGATCGTTCAATGCCGGTCCGGGGGCTGTGCCCGCGGGCGCCGACGCCGTGCAGACCATCACCCTCCCCCCGGGCACATCGCTGACCGGCCACAGCGGCTCCGGTTGGGCGTGCATCCCCTCGACCGGCTCGGCGACCACCTCCCCGCTCACCGTCCGGTGCACGCTGGCGCTCGCCGAGGCCTGGGGGGTCGATACCTCGCTCACGCCCCTCGTCCTGCAGGTATCCGTCGCGGCAGGCGAGACGCAGGACAAGGAGGTGTCGGCCGATCTCACGACGACCTCCACGATGCGCGATATCGACCTGACGAACAATCGCGCCACGGACATCATCACGCTCGAGACCGATGCCGATCTCGCGATCAGCACCGCCAGCAGCGCGGCGCTGGAGGCGGGCGGAGCATCGCGGCCCCTGACCTTCACGGTGCGCAACAACGGCCCCGTCACCGACCCCGGGCCGATCACGGTGCGCTTCAGCCGACTGTCCAATCTCGCCCTCGCCGCGGCGAGCGGCAGCGCCTGGCAGTGCGACACGGCCGAGGGCCGCACCGTCTGCACCCTGACCGGGACCACGCTGCTCGCGGGTCAGGTCGCCCCAGCGCTGACCCTCGACGTCTCGGCGCCCGATCCCGAGACCCTGCCCGGCTTCTACGACCTCACCGGGATCGTGAGCTCGCCCCAGCCGGACAGCAACCCGGCTAATGACGTGGCGACCGCGCCGATCTCCATCGCCAAGGAAGCCGGCATCTGGACATCCAAGACGGCGAGTCCGACCCGCGTCACCGCCGGCGACACCGTGACCTTCACGCTCACGGTCAGCAACGCACCGCCGTACGGCGGCCCTTCCGCGGCACGCGATGTCTACCTGACCGACGATTTCGGTGCACTGGGCCTGACCATCGAGTCGATCACGCCGAGCGGCGGCACCCTGGACTGCTCGGGATCGACGCTCAGCGTGGTGAGCTGCTACGCGCCCGTGCTCGACTTCGGCGACAGCGCCTCGGTCACCGTCGTCGCACGGACCGATCCCGCCTGGGTGACACCGGGCAGGACGTTCACCAACGTCGTCACCGCGACGTCCTCGACTCCCGGTGGCGATCGCCCGCCGGGCCAGGTCACCGTCACGACCGACCCGGCATCGAAGCTCGACCTGTCCAAGGCGATTCGCGGTCGAGCCGCGGGCAGCAAGCTGATCCCGGGCACCAACGTGACGTACGTCCTGAACGTCGAGAACACCGGCCCCACTGACGCACGGGGTGCTGTCGTCGTCGACAACATGCCCGCCGCGATCGTCCCGAGCGTGGCGACCGGAGATGGCTGGGTGTGCAGCGTCGCCGGTCAGCGCGTGAGCTGCGCGACCGAGACGACCCTGCCCGTGGGCGGTGCGATCGCTCCGATCTTCGTCACCGGGCTCATCGCTCCCGACGCCAGCGGCGCCATCGTCAACGGCGCGACCGTCGAGCCGCAGTCACCGGGCACGGGCGGCAGCGCTGAGGTCACCTACGTCGCCGGGGACGAACTCGATCTCGACATCGCGCACTTCGGTCCGACCCGTCAGCGGGCCGGCTCCGACTGGACGACGACCGCGTCGGTGCGCAACAACGGTCCGGCGGCGGAGCCGGGCCCGGTCCGCGTGGTGATCGACCAGACCGGCGCGACCCCGCGCCGTGCCAGCGGTTCGGGGTGGAAGTGCACCACCGATGTCCGGCGCGTCGTCTGCACGTCACCGGGGCCGCTCGCGATGGGCCAGTCGCTGCCGTCCATCAGCATCACCAGCGCGACCCCGGCCTCGGGCACGCAGGCCAATTCGGTGGCGACCGTGACCGGCGAGCGAGCCGACGTCGACCGGAGCAACAACCGATCGGCCACATCGGTGGTCCTCGAGCGACCCGCGGACATCGCTGTCCGCAAGCGGGCAGATGCCGACACCGTTCCCGCGGGTGGCAGGGCGACATTCCGCATCACCGTGACCAACACCGGACCCGGATCGGCGAGCGACGCACAGCTCGTGGATACGCTGCCGGCCGGCCTCAGCTTCGATCGCGCGGCATCCGATCCCCGGTGCACCAACGAGGAGTCCCGGATCCAGTGCAGTGCCGACCGCACGCTGAAGTCGGGCGACTCGATCACCTTCCGACTGGTGGCGCGCGTGGCGAGCGATGTCCGTGGGCAGGTGCGCAATGCGGCGATTGGCTCTTCCTCGCAGCCCGATCCCGATCCGTCGAACAACCGGGATCGGGTCACGATCACGGTGACACCGCCGACCCAGGAGCAGGTGCCGCTCATCGAGCCGCCGGATCGGATCAAGGACCGGGGTGCGACCGAGATCTTCAACCGACGGCCTCCGACCAATGCGGGTCAGGACGCCCGGGTCCAGGTGACGTGCCAGCCCATCGTCACGCGGATCCCGCGCGGTGACTTCGCGTACTGCCGCCTCGAGACCCGTGCGGACGGCTCGATCTGGATCGTCGTGCCGGGGACGACACCCCTGGACATCACGGTCCGACTGACTGCTCCGGCCGTGCCGGGCTTCTCCCAGATGGACGTGGCCTACAGATACTCGACGCGATGACGGTCAGCGCACGACGCTGAGGTCAGGGCGCTGCGTCGGGGTCGAGGTGCGCACGAAGACCTGCCCGCGGACCGTAGTCAGGCGCTTCCAGCCCGTCATCGTGCAGGCGGTGACGCGAGAGGCGTCCTCGGTCAAGAAGCCAAGGCGCCGTGCCGCGTGCAGCACGCGCAGCGGCAGTCCACCGAAGGCGTTGCGCTCCCAGATCTGCTCGGCGAGCGCCTGGGAGTCCACGACGCCCGCCGCCCGGCGCCGGAACTCGGCGATGGCGGCGTCCACCTCGGGTACGACGTCACCGGAGACGCCGTGGATCGGAAGCTGCCATCCCTCGGCAGGCGGGAGCACGGCGAGGCCGGGTGAGCCGACGGCCGGCTCAGGCAGCAGGAGCGTCGCCTCGGCCTGCGTGGACAATCCGGCACGGATGTCGCTGGTGCGAGCGGACACGTCGATCTCTTCGACCGCGTCCGCGCGCAGCGGCAGTGCGACGAAGCTGATCACGCGCATGGGCGGAGCGGCGTAGACACCGATGGCTCCGCCGCGGGCGACGACTCGGACGTGCCCGGCAGGGTCCCAGGCGATAAGGCGATCGAGGTGCGCACCGAGCAGGCGTGCCTCATGCCCGGGGAGGACGAGGGCTGCCACGGCACTCGATGTCGCCACGCCGCACCTCCAGATCCGGGCCGAGAACCGGCCAGGGATCAAGCCTCCTCCTCCGGACACCCCGCGGCAACTCGGGGCGAGCCCGGCAAGGGCCGCCGTGCGGGGCGGTCAGTCTCGGGTCAGCTTGCGGTACGTCGCGCGATGGGGCCGCGCTGCCTCGACACCGAGACGCTCGACCTTGTTCTTCTCGTAGGACTCGAAGTTGCCCTCGAACCAGAACCACTGCGAGTCGCCCTCGTAGGCGAGGATGTGCGTCGCGATGCGATCGAGGAACCACCGGTCGTGCGAGGTGATGACCGCGCATCCGGGGAACTCCAGCAGCGCGTTCTCCAGCGAGCCGAGCGTCTCCACATCGAGGTCGTTGGTGGGCTCGTCGAGCAGCAGCAGGTTGCCGCCCATCTTGAGGGTGAGCGCGAGGTTGAGCCGGTTGCGCTCACCGCCGGAGAGCACGCCCGCGGGCTTTTGCTGGTCCGGCCCCTTGAAGCCGAACGCCGAGACGTAGGCACGCGAGGGCATCTCGACATTGCCCACCTTGATCCAGTCCAGGCCGTCGGAGACGACCTCCCACACGGTCTTCTTC
>JALQSY010000106.1 GCA_023264215.1 Candidatus Nanopelagicales bacterium | reverse complement strand
TCGGCGGGCAACGTGACGACCGCGGCGACTGCGACGCCGGAGTCCGCAGTGGCGCAGCCGTGGACACCGGAATTCGACCGCGCCCGGTCGCGCGTCCGCCTGGGCTCCGATCCGATCGACCTCGGCGGGATCGGCAAGGGATACGCCGTCCGCCGCGGCATCGAGGTCCTCGCCGGGCTCGGGCGTGCTGCGCTCGTCGAGGCTGGAGGGGACCTCGCCACCTACGGTGACGGACCTGCGCGACCGGCAGGACAGACGCGCGCCTGGCGTGCCGCTGTCGAGGACCCCTCGGGGGGCCCGGGTCCTATCGCCGTCCTCGACGTCTCGGATGCCGCCGTGGCGACGTCATCGATCAGGCTCCGCTCGTGGCGCGCGGGCGACCGCGATGTCCATCACCTCATCGATCCGCGGACCGGGCGCTCGGCCGAGTCGGGCCTGCTGTCGGTCACGGTCGTCGACAGCGATCCCGCGTGGGCGGAGGTCTGGACCAAGGCCGCCTTCCTCCAGGGAGCATCAGATATCGCAGCCTTCGTCGAGCGCAGGGGACTGTCCGCGATGTGGGTGGACGAGTCCGGCACCGTGTCGAGCAGTCCGTCGCTGCGCGACCGCATCCTCTGGGAGGCCGCTGATGTCCAGTAGCACGCTCGGGCGCGACGACGCGACCGAGCCCAGTGTGGGCCGCGGTGTGGCCCTCGGTGCCGCGTTCGGCCTGTCTGCCGGGCTCACCGGCGCCCTCCTGGGCTATACCTGGATGACAGTCACCGGTGCCGACATGGGGCTCTGGGTGATCGCCCGCGCATCAGGCCTGGTGTCATACCTGCTGCTGACGGCCGTCACCGTCATGGGGCTGCTCCTGTCAAGCCCGCCCAGGTCCGCAGCGCGACTGGTGAGCACCGCCCAGCGACTGCGCATCCATGTCGTTCTTGCCATCTTCGCCCTCGTGTTCGTCGTCCTGCACGTCGTCGTCCTCGCGATCGATCCCTGGGCTGAGGTCGGCTGGTGGGGTGCGCTCGTGCCCTTCGGGTCGGCGTACCGCCCGCTGCCCGTCACGCTGGGCCTGCTCGCGCTGTGGTCCGGAGTGATCTCCGGCATGACCGCAGGGCTCGCAGGACGCGGACTTGGTCGTGTGTGGCTGCCGCTGCACCGTCTTGCGGCCGCCGGCTGGGTGTTGGCCTGGCTCCACGGAGTGCTCGCGGGCAGCGATACGGGCGCCTGGATGTGGATGTACGTCGCCTCCGGGGCGTTGGTGCTCGCCCTCGTCCTGCGGCGTGTCGTCGCGCGCAGCCCGCGGAACGAGGTCGATGACGTGCGCGAGGAGCGCATGCCGCACGAGGAGGTGCTTGCGTGATCACGCGCGAAGCGATGCTTGACCAGGGCATCGATCGACTGCTGTCCGCCCCGCTGGTCTACCCGGGGACCGGGTGCGCCCTCCCGGCGCGCGCCGACATCGAGGATCTCCGGCGGCATCGCGAGCATCGTGGCCATCCCGTGCTCACGGCTACCGCGTTCGCCGACGCCCTCGCCGGAAGTGATCTCACCGGCCGTGGCGGAGCACATGTGCCCGCCTCGTGGAAGCTCACGGCTGCCCGGGAGGCCGGCCCAGGCGGCAAGGTCGTGGTCAACGGCGCGGAGGGCGAGCCTGGATCCGCGAAGGACCAGGCACTGCTCCAGACGCGTCCGCACCTGGTGCTCGAGGGAGCCCTGGCGGCCGCGCAGGCAATCCGCGCCGACGAGATCGTCCTGTGGGTGCACGAATCCGCGAAGGCGACTCGTGCATGCCTGGCCGATGCCGTGCGCGAACGACGTGGAGAGTTCGACGTGCGTGTGCGCATGCTGCTCGCGCCTGAGGGCTACGTGGGAGGCGAGTCCTCCGCGGTCATCAGCGCCGTCCGCGGTGGACCGGCGCTGCCACAGCACAGTCGGGATCGCGCAAAGCCCTGGGGCGATGGCCCGGCCGTGCTCGTGCACAACGCCGAGACCCACGCGCGACTCGGGACCCTTGCCCTGGGCGGCGATCCCGTGGCGACATCCCTGATCACCGTTGCTGAGTCGTCCAGGCCGCTGGAGTTCACCCGGCGCACCGTGCTGGAGACCCCCGCCTCGATGCGCTTCGCCGAGGCGCTCGAGGCGGCCGGTGCCCCTGCGCCCCAGGCCGTGCTCCTGGGCGGCATGGGCGGCACGTGGGTGAGGTGGGACGACCTGGCTGACGTCGTGATCGATCCGTGGGAGCTGCGCGCGCAGGGCCTCTCGCTCGGCGCGGGGATCGTGCACCTCCTGCCGCACGGCCGCGATGGCCTCACGGAAAGCGCCGCGATCATGGACCGCCTGGCAGCAGAGTCGGCCCGGCAGTGCGGACCGTGCATCTTCGGCCTGCCTGCCCTTGCCGACGCCGTGCGGCGCACGGCCCGGGGGCGCGGCGGCAGTGACGCAGCACGCATCAGTGAACTCGTCGCAGGCCGAGGGGCCTGCCGGCATCCCGACGGCGCCATCCGCATGGCGATGTCGGCGCAGGAGGTGTTCGGCTCGTGAAGCTCTCCATCGATCCCGTCGCGTGCGAGGGCCTGGGGATGTGCGCGCATCAGGCCCCCGATGTCATCGAGCTCGATCCCTGGGGCTACCCGGTGATCGTGGACCAGTCACCGGATGGTGCGCGAGCAGACCAGGCACGGCGAGCGATCCGGGCATGCCCGCGAAGGGCCCTCTACGCGGATTGACACGAATCAATCGTCGTCGTCGTCCTCGCCGTCGTCGTCCTCGCCGTCGTCATGGTCGTCGTCGTCATCGGCACTCGACGTGGGCGAGGCAGTGGGCACCGGTCGCGGGGTGTCCACGTCGACGACCGTGATCGGCGCCGGCGGTGCCTCGGACGCGCTCACTGTCGTGAACGCCGCGATGACCGCGACCCCGAGCGCCAGGATCGTCGCACCGATCGCGGCGACAAGGGGAAGCCTCACGCGCCCAGGGTAGGCAGTGCTGACGGATCGGGCGGTCGAGGCAGGTGAAGTTCAGGTAAGGGATGGCGCCGCGAGCGCGATGCTGTGTTCTCGCCTGGGAGCATGGTGCCAACTGTGGGAAGGACAACACGTGAAGGTGCTCGTCGTCGAGGATGACCCCTCGGTGGCCGAACCTCTCCTCGACGGCCTGCGCAGGCATGGTCTCGAGGTCGAGCACGTGGCCTTCGCCGCCCAGGCCGTAGCGGCCGCCCGCGATGCGGACGTGGTGCTCCTGGATCTCGGCCTTCCCGACGACGACGGGCTCAATGTCCTGCGCTCGGTGCGTGCCACCTGCGAGGTCCCCATCATCATCGTCACGGCACGCGGTGACGAGACGGATCGCGTGGTCGGCCTGGAGCTCGGCGCTGACGACTACGTCGTGAAGCCCTTCTCCGTACGCGAGCTCAGCGCACGGATCCGTGCGGTCAGTCGCCGTCGACGCGTGGAGTCGAGTCTTGAAGCCGGCCGGGCGCGCATCGATCGATCGCGTCGTCGGGCTGAATTCGACGGCGTCCCCCTCGACCTGACCGCCAAGGAATTCGACCTCCTCGCCGTGCTGGCGGAAGAGCCAGGACGCGTGGTCCCGCGCCAGGAGCTGCTGTCGCGCGTGTGGGATCCGGTCTGGCACGGATCCGGCAAGACGCTCGATGTCCACGTGTCCTCGCTACGACGCAAACTCCTCGATCCGGGTGCCATCGAGACCGTGCGCGGCGTCGGCTATCGCCTGGTCGACGACAGTGGCGAGGGCGAGTGACGCGTCGACTCGTCCTCGCGATGACCGGCCTGGTCGCCCTCGTGGCCCTCGGGCTCGCCGTACCCATGGCCGTGATCGTCGACAACGACCAGCGCGCGGCGCTCGTGGCCGATCTCGAGGTCGAGGCGATGAGCACGGCGTCCATACTCTCGTCGCAGCCAGAGGGCGAATGGCAGGCGACCACCGAGACCATCGCGCAGCGCACGGGCGCCCGAGTGGTGGTGGTCGGCACCGATCGCCAACTGGTCGCCGACTCCGACAGGTCCGGTCTCGAGCGGTCCTTCGACCGACCCGAAATCGATGCCGCACTCGACGGGCAGCTCTCCTCGGATGTGAGGTACTCCAGCACCCTCGGGGTCGACCTGCGCTACGTCGCCGCTCCCGTGGTCAAGCAGGAGCGCATCGTCGCGGCGGCCCGGCTGTCACTCCCCGAGTCCCAGGTCGACGCTGTCATCCAGCGCACCCGCGTCTCCCTCGCGGCCTTCGTCGCGGCCGTGGTCATCGCCGCCGCTCTCATCGCGTGGATCATCGCGCACTCCATCGCGGGTCCGCTCCAGCGCGTGGCGGAGGTGGCGGAGGAGCTCCCGGACGATCTCGAGGCGAGGGCCGACGATGCCAAGGGACCCCCCGAGGTACGGGTGGTGGCACGCACCTTGAATCGCACCGCTGAACGACTCTCACGTCTGCTGCGCCGACAGCAGCAGGTCGCCGCCGATGCCTCGCATCACCTGCGCACCCCTCTTACGGGGGTGCGCCTGCGTCTTGAAGCCATCGAGGAGACGACGTCGGATGCCACGATCCGGCGGGATGCCGAGGCCGCCATCGCGGAGGTCGATCGACTCAATCGCAGGATCGATCAGATCCTGGCGCTGGCGCGCAGCGATGCGGGCCAGGGGGCGGAGGCGGTCGATGCGGGATCGGTGGTGGTGGATCGGGTGGGCCAGGCGGAGACGGCGGCGTCGGTGCGCGGGATAGCGCTGGGCGTCGAGGCGGAGGCGGGCCTGCCCGCCGTGCTGGCGCCGCGCGGGGCGCTGGATCGCGTCGTCGATGAACTCCTCGGCAATGCGCTCTCCTACGCACGATCGAGCATCGCCGTGAAGGTGTTCGCCCATGGCGTCGATGTGCGCATCGATGTCGAGGACGATGGGCCGGGGCTGCCTGAGGAGCAGCGCGAACGCATCTTCGATCGCTTCACGCGGGGTTCGGATGCCGTGCCGGGAGGGAGCGGACTCGGGCTCGCCCTCGTGCGCGAGTCAGCCCTGGCTGCCGGTGGGGATGCGTGGATCGAGAGCGGGTCCTCCGGTGGCATGCGCGTGTGCACGCGCTGGCCGGCAATCAACCGCGATGCAGGCCGAGGTCCCATTCGCCGCTGAGTCGCTGAAGTATGTGAGCGGCTTCGTTGAGGCGCTCGTCGCCGGCCTTGGCGACGGCGTACCCCAGCAGGAACGTCGTGATCGGAGCGGCAGGGCGGTCGACGGCGTGCGCGGCATCGCGGGCGACGTCGAGGAGGAGTTGCGCGTCGACCTCGGGGATGTCGACACCCAGGTCGGTCGCCAGGGCCTGGCGCGCGACGGAGGTCCACTGGCTGAGCGGGTCATGGGTCATGGGTCAATCCTCCCGTTGTTTCCACCGTGTGTGTCGCTAAGGACCCCGCTTAGCGACACACACGGTGGAAACAACGAGTTGACGGGGTTATCAAGTTGACGCTAGTGTCAAGTTCATGGCGCCCGTCCTGCGCTCCCGCCTCGACCCCGCCGTCACGGCGGCCAATCGCGCGGCCATGCTCGATGCCCTCGCGGAGATCGACGCCCTCCTGGCCAAGGTCGTCGCCGGCGGCGGCAGTGGCGACCCGGACAAGAACGCCAGGACCGTGGCGCGCCATCGCGGCCGCGGCAAGCTCCTGCCCCGCGAGCGCATCAACCTGCTCCTCGATCGAGGCTCCCCATTCCTCGAGTTGAGCCCGCTCGCGGGCTGGGGCACTGACGATCCGCTCGGCGGCGGAGTCGTCACCGGCATCGGCCGTGTCCACGGCACCGAGGTGATGGTCGTCGCCAACGACCCCACGGTGAAGGGAGGATCTCAGGGACCGACATCGGTCGCCAAGGGCCTGCGCGCAATGGAGATCGCGAAACTCAATCGCCTTCCGCTCGTGAGCCTCACCGAGTCGGGCGGCGCCGACCTGCCCAAGCAGGCGGAGATCTTCGTGCCCGGTGGGGCTAGCTTCAAGAACCTCACGCAGCTCTCGGCCGCGGGCATCCCGACCGTCACGCTCGTCTTCGGATCGAGTACGGCCGGAGGCGCCTACGTGCCCGGCATGAGCGACTACGTCGTGCTGCAGAAGG
>JALQSY010000105.1 GCA_023264215.1 Candidatus Nanopelagicales bacterium | reverse complement strand
ACACTCAACGTCGCGACGACCTCGCCGGAGGAACGGATCGCGGAGGTCAAGAAGCTGACCCACGGCCGCGGCGCCGACCTCGTGCTCTACATGGCGAACACCCCGGCGTCCTTCGTCGAGGGCATCGAGATGCTCAAGCGCGGCGGCATGATGGTCGAGATGGGCAACTTCGCCGCCACCGGCGAGGTCACCATGAATGTCCATCGCCACATCTGCAGCAAGAACATCCGGCTGATCGGGCTGACCAACCATCCGTCGACCGGCTACGGACCCGCGCTGCGCTTGCTGGAGCGGTACGCCGACCGCTATCCCTTCGAGGAGTTCGTCAGCCACGAGTTCGGGCTGGCCGAGGCGGATCTCGCGCTGCACACGTCGATGAGCCCCGAGAGCCTCAAGGTGGTCATCAACCCGGCCCTCGGCTAGGCGACATCCGAGGTCGCCCGCAGGCGACCGTTGGCCGCGTTTCGGGCGTCGATTCCGCGGCTTGGCGTCGCCTCAGCCGCTGAGGTAGCGCACGCCGGTGAGCTCCTCGCTCACCGACCACAGCCGATCGGCCACGGCGCGGTCCCGTGCCGAATCCGTCATTCCCACGAGCTTCGGATGCCCACGCTGCTCCCCGAAGCCGTCCGGACCGACGTAGTCGCCGCGGCTGACCTCGGGTGACGTCGCGGCGTACAGCGTGGGGAGCGCGCCCATGGCCGCACTCTGCGCCATCACCTTGTTGACGACATCCATGACCTTGACCTGCCACCCGCGACCCTTCATCTCGGGCGCGACGGCCTGCAGGTGGGTGCTGGCGTATCCGGGGTGGGCGGCTACGGAATCCACGGTCGAGCCCGCCGTCTCCAGTCGCTCAGCGAGGCTGCGCATGAAGAGCAGATTGGCGAGCTTGCTCTGGCCGTAGGCGCGCCACGGGCCGTAGCTGCGCTCGCCCATGAGGTCATCGAAGGCGATCCTTCCCATGCGGTGCGCCTGCGACGACACGGTGACGATGCGTCCCTCGGGGCGGATCGCGTCGATGAGCCTGCCGGTGAGCGCGAAGTGACCGAGGTGGTTGGTCGCCAACTGCATCTCGTGACCCTGCGGGCTCACGCGCCGGGGGATCGCCATGATGCCGGCGTTGTTGATCAGCAGGTCCAGGCCGTCGGCGTGGTTCTCCCGCCATAGCCAGGCGAACTCGTCCACCGACGCGAGATCCGCCAGGTCCAGCCGGCGCACGTCGACGCGAGCCTGCGGAGACCTTTGCGCGATCTGCCGAGCCGCCTCGTCTCCCTTGGCGGTGTCGCGTACGGCGAGGGTGACCTCGGCGCCCTTGGCCGCGAGCGCCAGGGCGGTCTCGAAGCCGAGACCGGAGTTGGCGCCTGTGACGATCGCCCGCCGTCCGGTCTGATCCGGGATATCTGCCGCGGTCCACTTCGTGGCCTGTGTCGTCTCGCTCATCGCCTCGCCTCCCATGTGGATATCGAACCCGGTCGCGGGTGCCCGCGCATCCCGGTCCGCCCACGACCTCGATTTCGGCGGGGTCCTCACGAGCGTGTACGCTTCCGGGGCTGCGGGCTCACGCCCGTGCGCCCCTTTAGCTCAGTCGGCAGAGCGTCTCCATGGTAAGGAGAAGGTCTACGGTTCGATTCCGTAAAGGGGCTCGACCGGGTCCGTGGACCCGATCCACCATGGGCGGAGTAGCTCAGCCAGGTAGAGCAAGCGGCTCATAATCGCTGTGTCGCCGGTTCAAGTCCGGCCTCCGCTACGCCGCACCCAGGCGCTCCGGCGCCGGCACGACACAAGGCGCTCCGGCGCCGGGATGACAAGGGCGCCTCGGCGCCCTGACGACAGGAGGGCCCCGTGGCCAGCAAGTCCGCAGACGTACGGCCGAAGATCACCATGGCCTGCGAGGAGTGCAAGAACCGCAACTACATCACCAAGAAGAACCGTCGCAACGATCCTGATCGTCTCGAGGTCTCGAAGTTCTGCCCGAAGTGCAACAAGCACACGCTCCACAAGGAGACGCGCTGACCCTCAATGCGGCACTCGTGGGGCGGAGCTATCCGCCCACGAAGCCGTATGTCGTGGGTCGCGAGAAGGTGCGCGAGTTCGCGACTGCGATCGGTGACGACAATCCGGCGTATCACGACGTGGAGGCAGCGCGGGCCCTCGGCTACGCCGATGTGATCGCCCCGCCGACCTTCGCTTTCGTCATCGCCTACGCCGGATCGAGCAAGGCGGCGATGGATCCCGAACTCGGGCTCGACTACTCCCGGGTCGTGCACGGCGAGCAGCGCTTCGCCTACTCCCGTCCGATCGTCGCGGGAGACGCGATCGTCGCGACCTCGACCATCGAGGCGATCCGGGCCGTTGCGGGCAACGACATCCTCACCACGCGCGTGGATCTCACCACCGAGGCCGGCGAGCATGTGGCCACGACGACCACGGTCATCGTCGCCCGCGGTACTGCGGAGGAGGCGTCATGAGCGCCGTGGCCGTCGGCACCGCGCTGCCCGCGCAGACCTTCCGCGTGACTCGCTTCGACCTCGTGCGCTACGCCGGCGCTTCCGGGGACTTCAATCCCATCCACTGGAATGAGCGCTTCGCCACCTCGGTCGGACTGCCCGATGTCATCGCGCACGGGATGTTCACCATGGCCGAGGCTGCACGCGTGGTCACGGACTGGCTCGGCGATCCGGGCCTGCTCGAGGAGTACGCCGTGCGCTTCACCCGTCCGGTGCCTGTCGCCGACGACGACACGGGATCGACTATCGAGGTGTCCGGTGAGGTGACCGAGTTGCTCGAGGGTGGTCGCGCGAAGGTGATGCTCACCGCCACCCACGAGGGCCAGAAGGTCCTCGGCAATGCCTGGGCAATCGTCCGGCTGCCGTGACCGCGAGACTGCCCGGGGCGGCAGAGCCACCCCTCTCGGGCCTCACCACCCTGCGGGTCGGCGGCCCCGCGGGCACCACCGTGATCGTCGACAGCGAAGCGGATCTCGTCGAGGCCGTCGCCGCCGCTGATGCCTCGGGCGAGCAGGTGACGATCCTCGGCGGCGGCAGCAATGTGGTCGTGGCCGACGCCGGTCTGCCCGGCACCGTCATCGTCGTTCGCACCCGCGGCATCGATGTCAGCGTCGACTCCTGCTCCGGTGCCTGGGTCACCGTGGCCGCCGGGGAGCCCTGGGATGACCTCGTCGCGCGCGCGGTGGAGGAGGAGTGGTCCGGTCTCGAGGCCCTGTCAGGTATCCCGGGACTCACCGGCGCCACACCGATGCAGAACGTCGGGGCCTACGGCCAGGAGGTCGCGGACACGCTGGCGCGGGTGCGCGCATACGACCGCCGGGCCCGGCGCGTCGACATGATCGCCGCGGGTGACTGCGGTTTTGGCTACCGGACGTCTCGATTCAAGGCGGAGCCGGGCCGATACGTCGTGCTCTCGGTGGAGTTCCAGGTCCCGCTCGGCTCCCTGTCTGCGCCGATCGGCTACGCCGAGCTTGCGGATCGGCTCGGTGTCGCCGTGGGGGAGCGGGCGCCATCGATCGACGTGCGAGCGGCCGTGCTGGAGTTGCGCCGGGGCAAGGGGATGGTCCTGGATCCCGCGGATCACGACACGTGGAGCGTGGGGTCGTTCTTCACGAACCCCGTCGTGTCCGCATCCGCCGTACCAGAAGGTGCGCCCGCGTGGCCCGTGCTCGGCGATGCGGCGGGAGGTGCGGCCGATGTTCCCCATGCGGGCGACGACCTGGTCAAGACCAGCGCGGCCTGGCTGGTCGAGCATGCCGGCTTCGGGCGCGGGTACCCCGAGGGCGGCCCGGCCAGGCTGTCCAACAAGCACACGCTCGCGATCACCAATCGCGGTGAGGCGACCGCCGCGGACGTGATCGCCCTCGCGCGCACGATCCGAGATGGAGTGCGCGATCGATTCGGCGTCGAGCTCGTGCCCGAGCCGGTGCTGCTCGGCTGCTCCCTCGACTAGCTCGCGGGCCGGGTGGTGATTTCGTGGGCCGACTAGCGAATTAATGCGCCGTGTGGTGAATTCGCGGGTGAGTGCGAGCTTTTCTAGCCCTGAGCCGCGAATTGCACCGCTCGAGCGCGAACGTCGAGCGGATCGCGTCGACCAAGCGCCCTATCCGCTCGAAGTTCGGGAGTTTGAGCGAGGAAACCTCACTCGAACTCCCGAAACACGGCGCTCGGGTGAGCCGTGCTCGGTCGTGGGCTCGCTGTCAGCGGGCCTCGCCGAGGAGCGCGGCCATGCGGCCCACGCCCTCCTCGATGTCGGCATCGCTGGTGGCGTAGGACAGGCGCAGGTAGCCCGGCGTGCCGAAGGCCTCGCCGGGGACGACCGCCACCTCGGCCTCGTCGAGGATCAGCCCCGCGAGTTCTGCCGACGATGCGGGCCGCTGGCCGCGGATCTCCTTTCCGAGGACGCCCTTGACCGACGGATAGACGTAGAAGGCGCCCTCGGGAGTGGGGCAGTCGACACCGGGGATGGCCGAGAGCAGGTCGACGATGAGGTGTCGGCGCCGATCGAAGGCGACCTTCATCTCCTCGACGGCGGCGAGATCGCCGGAGACGGCGGCCAGTGCGGCGACCTGCGAGACGTTGGCGACGTTGGATGTCGCGTGAGATTGCAGGTTGCCGGCTGCCTTGATGACGTCGTCGGGGCCGATCATCCAGCCCACGCGCCATCCGGTCATGGCGTAGGTCTTGGCGACGCCGTTGACGATGACGCAGGTGTCGGCCAGCTCGGGCACGAGCACGGGCATGGATGCGAACCGCGCGTCGCCGTAGACCAGATGCTCGTAGATCTCATCGGTGACGACCCAGATCCCGTGCTCGGCTGCCCAGCGACCGATCGCGGCGACCTGCTCGGGGGTGTAGACCGCGCCCGTCGGGTTGGATGGCGACACGAAGACCAGGAGCTTGGTGCGCGGGGTGCGCGCGGCCTCGAGCTGCTCGACTGTCGCGCGATACCCGCTGGCCTCATCGGTGTCGACGATGACCGGAGTCCCGCCCGCGAGCTTGATCGCCTCGGGGTACGTCGTCCAGTACGGCGCGGGCAGGATCGCCTCGTCACCGGGATCCAGCAACGCGGCGAAGGTGTTGTAGAGCGCCTGCTTGCCGCCGTTCGTGATCAGCACCTGGCTGGCCTTGGCGGCGTATCCGCTGTCGCGCAGCGTCTTGGCGGCGACGGCCTCGCGGAGCTCGGGCAGACCGGCGGCCGGGGTGTAGCGGTGCCACCTGGGGTCTCGGCACGCGGCGACGGCCGCATCGACGATGTACTCGGGCGTCGGGAAGTCCGGCTCTCCGGCCCCGAAGCCGATGACCGGCCGGCCGGCGGCCTTGAGCGCCTTGGCCTTGGCGTCGACGGCGAGGGTCGCGGATTCGGTGATCGCGGCAAGGCGGCGGGAGACTCGTGAGGCCATGGGGGAATCCAACCAGCCACGCAGGGGTCCCGAGGCGGCCGGGGCGGGCGCCGGAGGATCCACGGGAGGGTGTCGGAGGATCCACGGGAGGGTGCCGGAGGATCCACGGGAGGGTGATTGGACCGCCCGAGGGCGGGCCACGTAGACTCCCGTAGCCGGTGGCTTTCCCACCCTGCTGTCGTCTGCCCGCAGGCGCTTGCCGGGAGCGACGGTCGCCTGAGGGCCGTAGCTCAATTGGTAGAGTCCCGGTCTCCAAAACCGGTGGTTGGGGGTTCGAGTCCCTCCGGCCCTGCTCGACGCACCACAGCAGCACCCGCACCATCCGACCACGAAGCACCCGACCGAAGGCAGGCTCCAGTGAGCAGCGAAGCGCGCAGCGACGCCGGGCTGTCCCTGTTTGGGCGGCTCGCGCTCTTCCTGCGCCAGGTGGTCGCTGAGCTCCGCAAGGTCATCTGGCCGACCCGCAAGGAGTTGGTCACCTACACGATCGTGGTCATCGTCTTCGTCGCTGCGATGGCGGCGATCGTGGCGGCCTACGACTACATCTTCACCCGAGGGGTGCTCTTCATCTTCGGATGAGCGCCTTTCGTGACGACCTGCAGGAGCACTGACACCCGTGACCGACTTCCCCACCACCGAGTCCGCTGACGCCCCGGCGCCGGCGCTCGTCTTCTCGTCCGATGGCGCCGACGAGGCGGTCACGGACGA
>JALQSY010000104.1 GCA_023264215.1 Candidatus Nanopelagicales bacterium | reverse complement strand
AGCGTCGCCCTTGTCGCCGTAGACCAGGGGCAGATCCCGGGGCAGTTCGGGCTGGGCCCAGGCGACACCGGGGACGAGGGTCAGGGCGAGGGCCGCGGCCCCCGCGGCGGCGATCGAGCGGATCTTCATCATTCCTCTGCAGTTCAGGTGGACTGCTGTGCACGCTACCGGTTTCAGGGCAGGATCGGGGGGTGAACCAAGGTCAAGATCCGGCCGGGCTCCAGGGGGAGGCCGGCCGAATGTCGGAGTGCGGGGACTACCGATTCGGCCCGGACGAGGCCGGCCCCTGGTACCTGTGGGGCCCCTACCTCGCCGAGCGGGCCTGGGGGACCGTACGCGAGGACTACTCCGATGACGGCGACGCCTGGCGCTACATCCCCTACGACGCGGCCCGCTCGAGGACCTTCCGTTGGAGCGAGGACGGCATCCTCGGCTTCTGCGACCTGCGCCAGGACCTGGCCTTCTCGCTGGCGATGTGGAACGGCCGGGACGGCCACGTGAAGGACCGCTTCTTCGGGCTCGATGGATGGCAGGGCAATCACGGGGAGGATGCCAAGGACTACTGGTGGTACGACGATGCCACTCCCTCGCATGCCTGGCTGCGCGCGCACTACCACTACCCGCAGCAGGCCTTCCCCTACGACCAGCTCGTGTCCGTCAACGGTGCGCGCACGCGACAGGATCCGGAGTTCGAGCTGCTCGACACCGGAGTCTTCGATGGCGATCGCTACTGGATCGTCGATGTCGCGTACGCGAAGAACGATCCGACGGATACGTCCATCCGCATCAGGGTGACCAATGCTGGCCCTGACGACGACACCCTGCACCTGCTGCCCACCGCGATCTTCCGCGACACGTGGTCGTGGGGCAAGGGTCGACCGGTGCCGCAGTTCGAGCTCGATGCCGGCAGCATCGTGGCCGACCACTGGCGGCTGGGCACGTATCACCTCGACGCGGCGACGGCGTCCGACGGGACGGTGCCGCGGGCCCTGTTCTGCGACAACCGCACCAACACCGCACGCATCTTCGGGACCCCCCTCGACCGGCCGTATCCCAAGGACGGCATCAACGACCACATCGTGAGCGGGGCGCCGACAGTCAACCCCGACAATCAGGGCACCAAGTGCGCGTGGCACTACGCCCTCAACGTGCCCGCTGGCGCGACGGTCGAGGTCCGCCTGCGGCTGTGGTCGCCGAGTGAGTCAGGGCCCGGCGGGTCGGCGGAGCCGACTGTGTCGGGCCGTCCCGATCCCGGCTGGGCGGAGTCGCGATTCGACGACCTCATGAGCCTGCGTGAGCGCGAGGCGGATGACTTCTACGCCGCGCTCACCCCGAAGGGCGCCAGTGCGGAGCGTGCGGACATCATGCGCCGGGCCTTCGCCGGGATGATCTGGTGCAAGCAGTTCTTCCGCTACGACGTATCCCGCTGGCTCGACGGCGACCCGACCGAGCCCCCGCCTCCGCCCGGGCACGCGCTGAGCCGCAACGGCCACTGGCGCAACCTGGATGCCTACGACGTCATGTCCATGCCGGACTCGTGGGAGTACCCGTGGTTCGCGGCCTGGGACCTCGCCTTCCATACCGTCGTGTTCGCTCACATCGATCCCGAGTACGCGAAGTACCAGCTCCTGCTCATGCTGCGCGAGTGGTACATGCACCCCAACGGCGCGCTGCCGGCGTACGAGTGGAATTTCGACGACGTCAATCCGCCGGTGCATGCCTGGGCGGCGATCCGAGTCTTCGAGATCGACGGTGCCCGCGACATCGACTTCCTCGCGCGGGTCTTCCAGAAGCTGCTGATCAACTTCACGTGGTGGGTCAACAAGGTCGACAAGGAGGGCAACAACGTCTTCGAAGGCGGCTTCCTCGGGCTCGACAACATCGGGCCCATCGACCGGTCGCACCTGCCCGAGGGATATGTCATCGAGCAGGCCGACGGCACCGCATGGATGGCCTTCTACGCGCTGATGATGCTGCGCATGGCGATCCGGCTCGCGCCACATGATGACGCGTATTCCCCCATGGCGTTGAAGTTCCTCGAGCACTTCGCCACCATCACCGACGGCATGGCGAGTGTCGGCCTGTTCGACGCCGAGGACGGCTTCTTCTACGACCAGCTCGTGCGGCCCGACGGCAGCCGCGAGCCGATTCGCGTGCGGTCGTTGGTCGGGGTCATCCCCGTCCTCGCGGGCGCGTTCATCGATCAGAGCACTCGCTTCGCCAAGTCGCCCCGTTACCAGCGCAGACTCGCTGACTTCCTGCGTCGACGCGGTATTGACCATGATGCGAATGACCTCGAGCACAGCGCTGGCTTCCTCCAGATTCGCCATGATGCGGATGGAGACAAGGCCCTTCTGACCGTCGTGGATCCCGATCGCCTGCGACGCGTCCTCCTCGAGGTCCTGAGCGAGCAGTCGATGCTCTCGCCGTACGGCCTGAGGTCGGTGTCGAAGCGACTCGAGGGTGCGCCGTACCAGATCAATGTCGATGGTCAGGAATACGGCATCGACTACGAGCCGGCGGAGTCCACCACCCCGATCTACGGCGGCAACTCCAATTGGCGGGGGCCGGTGTGGTTCCCCATCAACCACCTCGTCGTCGAGGCGCTCGAGCGGTACTACCTCTACCTGGGGGATGAGTTCACCGTGGAGTGCCCGACGGGCAGTGGGGTGATGTTGAACCTGCGCGAGGTCGCGGCCGAGATCAGGCGCCGGCTCATCGCGATCTTCGAGGAGGGACCGGACGGGTCGCGCCCGGTCTTCGGCGGGACGGAGCGGTTCCAGCAGGATCCGCGCTGGCACGCTCCGCTGTTCTACGAGTACTTCCACGGGGACAACGGCGCCGGCCTCGGCGCGTCGCACCAGACCGGGTGGACCGGCCTGGTCGCCGACCTCATCATCGGCCGCAAGGGCTGATCCAGCATCAGCGGCGGTGCAATTCGCGGCTGGGTGCGAGGTTTTTCGATACTGAGCCGCGGATTCGCATGGGCGCCTGCCTAGGCGCTCGCCACTCGCCTCCGGGCCCTGGCTTGGATGCCGGCCGAAATAACCTCTGCGATCACTCCCTCGGGATCGTTGATCAGGCGCTCCCAGGTGAAGCGCAGGATCACCCAGCCGCGGAGGACCAGCAGGTTCTGTCGCTTGCGATCCCGTTCGAATGATCGGCGATCCGAATGGAAGGCCCGGCCGTCTACCTCGATGGCGATCTGGAGCTCAAGGTGGGCGAAGTCGATCTCGGCGATGATCCGCCCCTGCTCGTCGCGAACGGTGTGATTCGGCGCCCACGTGCCACCGACGCGCTTGAGCAAGTCGGCCATCCGCTGCTCAGCCTCTGACCGTGAACCCGACAAGGCTCGATCGCACAACTCGCGCAGTCGCTTCTGGCCACGCGGGCCGGGACCGGCGCGTTCACTGAGGATGTCCTGGAGGTCCTTCAGCCCTATCCAGCGTTGCTGGAGTGCGTGATCCAGGAGATTCCGAGCATCTGACGCCGAGCGACTGACGAGCGTGTCGGCCAGGGCGTCCAGGCGAGGGACGAGGGGTGGAAGCCCAGGTAGGTGCATCTGTCGCGACGAGGACCGACGCAGTATCTTCACGCGGAGTTCGATTGAGGCCTGTACGTCGTGGGGGTTGACGACGAGGTGATCCTCGCCTGCGACCGACCACCCAAGAAGCCGCAAAGCCAGGGGGCCGCTCAGGCTGGACAGGGGCCCCGTGTGGAAGTGCAGGATCCATGCGGTGGCGATGTCTCCGGGACGCAGGAGGTCGCGGATAACGAGCGCCTTTCCGATCCGGCCCCACGCACCTCGATCAATCCGATTGCGGATCGCATAGTGCGTGAAGCCGGCCCGGATTGCTTCGTCTCGAGAGACGACCCCGTTGCGAGCGGCAGCGAGTGCTCGTAGGTGGTTGATGTCGCCAGGCATGGCCTCAGGATGAGCCATCCGCAACGAACGACGCGTTGATCATCCACAGGCATCCCCGCGGTAATTCGCGGCTGAAGGCGAGAATTTTCGATACTGAGCCGCGAATTGCAGGACTAGGCCGTTTCGCGGGGGCCGGTGGCTGCCTCGAACCAGCGGGGACTGGTCGACGCCGGCGGGTAGAGCAGCGTGCGCATGAGGATGAACGACGGCCCCGGGCGCGCAGCGGCATCTGCCAGGGCCGACCGCAGCGCGGTGGTATCGGCGACCTCGGTGAAGGGGATGCCGAAGCTGGCTGCCAGCTGCGCCCAGTCCGGCGTCACCAGGTCCACACCGCGCTCGGGATGTCCGAGGACCTGCTGGTCGTAGCGCAGCATCCCGTAGCCGCCGTCATCGACGACCAGCAGTGTCACCGGCAGTCGTTCCTGCACCAGCGCGGCCAACTCGCCCAGGGCGAACATCGGTCCGCCGTCGCCGCAGACCGCGAGGGTGGGTACGCCGCTGGCCGCGGGGCCGATGGCGGCGGGCAGCGCATAGCCGAGGGTCCCCCAGCCGACGGGGTTGAGCAGGCGTCGCGGCCGGGGCTGGCGGCCGTGGCTGCTGAACCAGTAGCCGGGGATGCACATGTCCGTGACGACCACGCCGTCCGCCGGCCAGGAGTCGATCGCGTCGACGAAGTCGACCGCGGGAGCCGTGCGTTCGTCCGCCGCAAGGCGAGCGCGCACTCGGTCGCGCAGGTCCGTCGGCGCCCACGGTGCGCGCGCCTGCGCCGGCAGGGAGTCGATCAGCGCGTCGATGGTCGACACCAGATCCGCCGCGACGAGGTGATCCCAGGCGATCGTGCGGCCGATCTCCTCGCCGAGCGCGATCGCGACCCTGCGCTCCGGCAGCGACATCTTCCAGTTCTTGGTGTGCATCGCATCGAAGCCACTGCCGACGACGATCAGCAGATCCGCGTCACCGATGAGCGCATCCACCTCCGGCTCATGGGTCGATGTCTCCACGGCCAGGGGGTCACCGGCCATCACCCCGCGACCGGCGTACGTCGTCACCACGGGAGCACCGAGTCGCTGAGCGAGCGCGCGCACCGCGCGCTCGCCCTCGGCGCCACATTGGGTCACGCCTCCGCCGGACCAGATGAGATGGCGCTGGGCCGCGCCGATGAGATCCGCCAGCGCCTCCACGTCAGTGGCCGTGGCTGACTCGGCCGGCGCGGACGAAGGCCGGGTCGATTCCGATGACTCGGGCGAAGGCCGGGTCGATTCGCCTGACTCGCCGCGACCGGAAGCCACCTGCAAGTCGCCCGGGTACGACGCATTGAGGATGTCCGAGGGGATGCCGACGTAGACCGGTCCGCGCGGTGCGCTCAGTGCGATATCGACGGCGTCGGCGACCGCCTCGAGCGCTTCGTCGGGGGACGCCACGGTGCGAGCGGGACGTCCGAGCGAGGCGAAGGGGGCGGCCTGGTCGCGCATCTCGTGGAGGATCCCGCGCGGGCCCTCAGGGGAGCGCAGCGCGGTCGAGACATCGCTGGAGATGAGCAGCACGGGTGCCCCACTCACCGCGGCCTCGCCGAATGCCGCGAGTGCGTTGGCCGCGCCCGGTCCCGTCGTCGTGAGCGCGACCCCGAGCCTGCCGGTTGCACGCGCGTAGCCGTCCGCGGCGTACGCGCAGGCTTGCTCGTGCCGCACGCCGACGATGCGCACGGGGGAGTCCGCCGACCAGAAGGCCAGGTTGTGCACGCCGGGCAGCCCGAACGCCACGTCGACTCCTCGACTGGCGAGCAACTCCAAGATGGCCGTGCCCACGGTGCGCCGGTCGCTCACGGGGCAAGCCTGTCAGAGCCACGTGCTGAAGCCGGAGGCCCTCCCGTGGCGCATGGTCGCGAGTGGCAGGATCGGGCCATGGCCACCTACACCTCACGCAATCCCGCCCGATTCGACGACGTCGTCGCCGAGGTGCCGCTGGCGACGAGCGCGGACGTGCTCGCCGCCTGCGAGTCCGCGCACGCCGCCCAGCCGGGGTGGGCCGCCGTTCCCGCCCCCGCGCGAGGCCGGGTGATCGCCCAGGTCGGCCGGCTCTTCGAGGCCAACAAGGAGTCGCTCTCGCGGCTGGTGACGCGCGAGATGGGCAAGGTGTACGCCGAGGCCCTCGGCGACGTGCAGGAGGTCATCGACACGTGCGACTTCTTCCTCGGCG
>JALQSY010000103.1 GCA_023264215.1 Candidatus Nanopelagicales bacterium | reverse complement strand
TGCCCTTCACCTCCGAGGAACTCAGCACCACCATCACCGACGTGATCGGGAGCCTGTGACGCCATGACTGCCACCGACCTGCCCATGCCCGGCCTTGCCCTGGTGCCCCGCACCGACGAGAAGCAGACCGCCAAGGACTTCAAGACCGACCAGGAGGTCCGCTGGTGCCCCGGGTGCGGCGACTACGCGATCCTCGCGGCGGTCCAGGGCTTCCTGCCCGAGCTGGGCCTGCGCAGGGAGAACATCGTCTTCGTCTCCGGCATCGGCTGCTCGTCCCGATTCCCGTACTACATGGACACCTACGGCGTGCACTCCATCCACGGGCGCGCTCCGGCGATCGCGACAGGGATCGCGATCACGCGCCCGGACCTGTCGGTGTGGGTGGTCACCGGTGACGGCGACGCGCTGTCCATCGGTGGCAACCACCTCATCCACGCGCTACGCCGCAACGTCAACCTCAAGATCCTGCTGTTCAACAACCGGATCTACGGCCTGACGAAGGGACAGTATTCGCCCACGTCGGAGACGGGGAAGATCACGAAGTCCACGCCGCTCGGATCGCTGGACTACTCGTTCAACCCGGTGTCCATCGCGCTGGGTGCCGAGGCCTCGTTCGTCGCCCGGACGATCGACTCGGACCGCAAGCACCTCACCGAGACGCTGCGCCGGGCGGCCGCCCATGAGGGCACGGCTCTGGTCGAGATCCTCCAGAACTGCAACATCTTCAACGACGGCGCCTGGGAGCCGCTCAAGGACTCCGCGATCAGCGACGACTACCTCATCCGCCTCGTCGATGGCGAGGAGGTGAGGTTCGGCAAGGACGGAGACAAGGTCGTCGTCCGGGGCGACGACGGTCACCTCACGGTCGCGGCCGCCGACGAGGTCGACCCGTCTCGCATCATCGTGTTCGACTCCCACGCCGAGGATCCCGGCCTGGCCTTCGGACTGTCGCGGCTGGCCCACGTCCACTCCCTGCGCGACACCCCCATCGGGGTGTTCCGCGACGTTCAGCGCCCGTCCTATGACCGACTCGTGCGCGAGCAGGTCGCCAGCGTGCGGGATCACGGTGACGGCGACCTGACCGCACTCGTTCGGGGCAAGGACACCTGGACCGTCTCCTGAACACCCGGGCGCGATCCACCTTCACGTCCGGCCTGCTCTACGGCATTGCCGCGTACGGCCTGTGGGGCGCCTTCCCCCTGTACTTCTCCCTCTTCGACGACGTCAATCCCGTCGAGGTCGTCGCGTACAGGATCGTGTGGTCGCTGGCCTTCTGCCTGCTCCTGCTCGTCGTGATCCGCGGGAGCTGGAGCGAGGTCGCACGGACATTCAAGGACCGTCGGAGCCTCGGCCTGCTGACACTGGCCTCGATCGCCATCGCCATCAACTGGACCACCTACGTCTACTCGGTGTCCACCAATCAGGTGGTGGAGGCAGCCCTCGGCTACTTCATCAACCCGCTCGTCTCGGTGGCCATGGGCGTGGTGATCCTCCGGGAGCGCCTGCAGGGCGCGCAGTGGGCTGCGGTGGGCATCGCCGGTGTCGGCGTCCTCGTGATCGGGATCGCCGAGGGCGCCGCGCCCTGGATCGGCCTCATCCTGGCGTTCAGCTTCGGCAGCTACGGCCTGCTCAAGAAACTCGCCGGAGTCGGCGCGCTGCCCGGCCTGACCGTCGAGACCATCGTCCTGCTGCCCGCGGCGGGCATCGTGCTCGGGTACTTCGAGGTGCAGGGCAGCGCAGCCGTCACCAGCAGCGGCTGGGGCATGGGGGCGCTC
The DNA here is from genome assembly GCA_023264215.1 of Candidatus Nanopelagicales bacterium. The sequence goes on along the minus strand of JALQSY010000103.1, from coordinate 4,382 downwards.
CTGGCCCTGCTCGGGCCCATCACCGCCATCCCGCTCATGTTCTACGCCGCGGCGGCCAATCGACTGCCGCTCGCCACGCTGGGCATCCTGCAGTACTCCACGCCGAGCGTGATCTTCATCCTGGGCATCACGGTCTTCGGGGACTCGGTCAATACCGGGGAGTGGATCGGCTTCATGCTCATCTGGGCCGCCCTAGTGGTGTTCTCGACCGATGCGCTGCGCCGAGCCCGGAGGGCGAGCAGGATCGACGCACTCGAGGTGGCCGAGCCGACCTAGAGTCCGGAGCGCCGGGCCCTGTCGAGGATCTCCGCGCGGCCGCTGGCGCCGAGCAACTGCCCGAGCGCCGTGATGTCCGCCTTGATCGTGGCGACGCTGAAGCCGAGCTCGTCGGCGATCTCGCGGTTGCCCCGGCCATCGCGCATGAGGACGAGCACCTCGCGCTGTCGAGCCGTGATCTCCAGGGGCGCCGTTGCTGTCAGGTTCGAGTTCGCGACCCCGCGCAGGGCAGAGGAGGCCAGCGTCCACATCACCGTGGCGCTGAGGAAGCCGTCGATCGTGGCCCGAAGGTGCCAGGAGTGCTCCAGCGGGGACGCGAAGCCGAGCACGGCGAATCCGATCGGCGCCCCGCGATGGCGAAGGGGAAGGAACGCCATCTCTCCCGTGGACGGGAACGCACGAAAGAAGGGGGCCGCGAGCGGGTACGCCTCGGCGACCTGCTCCTTCGTCAGCCACTTCTCCGTCCCGATGCGGAATGTCTCGGCGCCCGGCAGATGCATGTCCGCGGTCACTCGCGCGTAGACGGCATTCTCACGGCGGCCCATGCCGTAGGACGCGACCAAGTCCAGGGTGTGACCGTCGGGGCGGGCGGCGTAGACCAGGGCGAGATCGGCGCCGAAGGGAGCGAAGAGCCCGCGGCAGATCGCGAAGCCGACGGCATCGCCATCGGGAAGGTCGCTGAGCATCCACAGGTAGGAGATCAACGGCGTCCCGTCGAGGGCGAAGTCCTCGGGGCGGGCGATGTCGCCGAGCCGCGGCTCGTCGGCAGCCTCGGCGGTGCCGCGGCGCCGCCGCGCTACGCCCGTCGCCGGGGATTGCGCCGCCTCTCCGGCCGCCTTGCGTCTGGCCATGCCGTCATCCTCCCTGGACACAGGCTATAGCCGGTCTATAGCCCGCGTATGAGCCCTCATCCGGGCGCCTGAGCCGATACACCTATACCGTCCGCCAGTCGCGGGGGTGGCGGAACGAGCTCGACTCGCCGCCTCGCACCGTTGGGGGGATGCGGTCGCGGGACGGCGAGTCGAGCCCCGACCCTAGGCTGACCCCATGGTCGATGCCGATGTCGATGCCTTCCTCACCGACGAACGGCGCGCTCTGCGCGCGCTGGTGACCGACTTCACGCAGCGGGAGATCGTCCCCCATCTGCCCGAATGGGAGGCCGCCGGCGAGTTGCCGCGCGAGTTGCACCGCAAAGCCGCAGAGGCAGGCATCCTGGGCATCGGATTCCCCGCGGAGGTCGGCGGCTCCGGCGGGGATCTCATCGACGTCGTCGTGATGACCGAGGCGCTACTCGAAGCGGGCGGAAGCGGCGGCGTCATCGCCGGCCTGTTCAGCCACGGCATCGCGCTGCCCCATGTCGTCGACGAGGCCCAGCGGCGTCGCGAGCTCGGGGACGGAGCGGGCGCTGACCGGCTGATCGACCAGGTCATCGCACCCGTCCTGAGGGGCGAGGCGATCGCCAGCCTGGCGGTCACCGAGCCCGACGGCGGCTCGGATGTCGCCCGACTGCGCTCTCGAGCACTGCGCACCGAGGGCGGCTGGCAGGTCACCGGAGCCAAGACGTACATCACCTCCGGCGTGCGGGCCGACATGGTCGTCGCCGCCGTCCGCACCGGCACGACCGAGGAGGGCGCATCGGGTATCTCCCTGGTCGTCCTTGATCCGCACTCATCCGGCTACGCCGCTCCCCGCCCCCTGGCCAAGATGGGTTGGTGGTGCAGCGACACCGCGGAACTGTCCTTCGATGAGGTCCGGGTGGATGACCATGCCGTCCTGGGCGAAGGTGCGGGCTTCGCGTCGCTCGCGCGGCACTTCGTCTCCGAGCGCATCAGCATCGCCGTGACCGCGTACTCCACCGCTCAGCGCGCCCTGGACCTCACCGTCGACTGGGCACGGCGGCGTGAGACCTTCGGCCGTCCCCTCATCGCTCGCCAGGTCGTGCGTCACGACCTGGTGGAGATGGCTCGGCGCACCGATGTCGCGCGGGTCTACACACGCGAGGTCGCTCGCCGCTACGTCGCGGGCGAGGAGGCGATCCTGGCCGCGGTCCAGGCGAAGAAGACGGCGGTCGACGCGTGCGACTGGGTCGTCGATCGTGCCGTCCAGCTCCACGGAGGCATGGGGTACATGCGCGAGAGCGAGGTGGAGCGGCACTATCGCGACGCGCGTGTCTTGGGCATCGGCGGCGGAGCCACGGAGGTCATGGACGACCTGGCGGCGCGCCTGCTGGGCTACTGATGCCCCTCGTTGCTGCCACCATGTATGTCGTTAATCGAGTGCCTTAACGACACACATGGTGGAAACAACAAGCTAGCCGGAGCGCGTGACGACGTAGTCGCACAGGGCCGTGAGGGCATCTCGCGTGCTGCCGTCGGGCAGCCCGGCGAGAGTGTCGCGCGCGCGGTCCGCCCAGGCCCTCGCCTCGACGCGGGCCGCGTCCAGGGCCGGGTGCTCGCGTAGGCGCTTGAGCGCCTCGGTGTGATCGGCGTCGTCGTCCAGTGGCCGGGTCAGCAGGTCCTGCAGGCGCGGATCGCCGTCCGTCGCCAGGGCGATCAGGGCCGTGAGCGTCGGCACGCCCTCGCGCAGATCCGTGCCCGGGACCTTGCCGGACTCGTCGACGTCGCTGGCGATGTCCACGATGTCGTCGGCGAGCTGGAACGCCACCCCGATCTGCTCGCCGAACGTCGTCATCGTCTCCACGACCCCCTGCGGCGCACCCGACATCATGGCTCCGAAGCGCCCCGACGTGGCGATGAGGGACCCGGTCTTGTCGGCCAGGACGCGCAGGTGATGCTCGACCGCGTCCCCTGCCTCCGGCCCGATCGTCTCGCGAATCTGCCCCGTGCACAGCCGCTCGAAGGTGCGCGCCTGGATGCGCACAGCCTCGGGTCCGAGGTCGGCGAGGATGTCGGAGGCCTTCGCGAAGAGGAAGTCTCCGGTGAGGATCGCGACGGAGTTGTCCCAGCGGGCGTTCGCCGAGGCTGCGCCCCTGCGCAGGTCGGCCTCGTCCATGACGTCGTCGTGGTAGAGCGTCGCCAGATGGGTGAGTTCGACGACCACGCCCGCGGGGACGACACCGGGAGCATCGGGATCGCCGAACTGCGCCGCCAGCAGGACCAGCAGCGGGCGGAATCTCTTGCCGCCCGCATCGACCAGGTGCCGGGAGGCCTCCGTGACGAAGGGGTAGTCGCTGCGCACCGAGGCGCGCAGGAGTCGCTCCACCTGCTCCATGCCCGAGGCAAGGCGCGCCTCGAGGACCGGATCGAGTGCCCCGAGGCCGAGGAGCGACCCGGAGGTGTGCGAACTCATGTCTCCACTATCGCAGGAAAACGCCGGCGCGCTCGATGAGGTCGAGCACGGGCTGCGGAAGGATGCCCAGGATCACGGTGACCGCCACCGAGATCGACAGTGCGAGCGTCGTGAAGCCCGAGGGCACCGCGACAGCAGGCGGGTTGTCGCCCGGGTCGCGGAAGAACATCACCACGACGATGCGCGTGTAGAAGAAGGCGGCGATCACGCTGGCGATGACGCCGACGATGACGAGGGCGACCGCATCGACGGCGAGGGCTGCCTCGAACACGCCGAACTTGGCGATGAAGCCGCTGGTGAGCGGGATGCCGGCAAGGGCCAGCATGAAGATCGCGAAGGCCGTGGCGATGACCGGATTGGTGCGGCCCAGTCCCGCCCACTGATCGATCCGCGTGGCCTCGCCGCCGCTATCGCGCACCATGCTGATCACGGCGAAGATGCCCAGCGTCGTGAAGGAGTAGGCAACGAGGTAGAAGATCGACGCCCACAGTCCCTGGGCGGTGGCGGTGGAGACGCCGATGAGGATGAAGCCCGCCTGGGCGATCGAGGAGTAGGCGATCATGCGCTTGACGTCCGTCTGCGCGATGGCCACCAGGGAGCCCACGAGCATCGTGAGCCCGGCGATGATCCACAGCAGGGGCTCCCAGTCCCAGCGCAGGCCGCCGAAGGCGACATAGAGCACGCGCAGCAGCGCACCGAAGGCGGCGATCTTGACGGTGGTCGACATGAAGGCCGTGACCGCGGTCGGCGCGCCCTGGTAGGCATCGGGGGTCCACTGGTGGAACGGCACTGCGGCA
>JALQSY010000102.1 GCA_023264215.1 Candidatus Nanopelagicales bacterium | reverse complement strand
ACATCCAGTCCGGATTGGCTGAACTCACCGCGGCCTCCGGGCTGGACGCGCGGCCAGCTGATGGAGAAGCGATACGCGTCGAACCCCAGGTCGGCGATGAGGGCGAGATCCTCGTCGAAGCGTGCCAGGTGGTCGCAGGCCGGCTCGCCCGTCGTGCCGTCCACGATCGCCCCGGGCCGCTCGGCGAAGTCATCCCAGATGCAGCGACCGCGTCCAGTCACGTCCCCCTCGACCTGCCACGAGGCCGTGGCTGTGCCGACCACCAGGTCTGCGGGCAGGGCGGGCTCCGGTGCCATCGTCGCCCTCATGCCGAGGCGTGCTCACGACGGGCCGCCGGCGCCTGCGCCTCGGCGAGGAGATCCTCGATCCCGCCCTCGCCCGAGGCATCCGACCAGCGGATGACCGCACGCCCCGCCGCCAGGTCGACGTCGAGGCTCGCCCGGCAGGCCGCCGATGTCCGGGTGATGCAGAGCCCGCTTCCATGGGGCTCGATGCGGCAGTCGCCGTCGAAGGCAGGCAGGGCATTGCGCAGGCGGGACAGCCGGGACAGTGCGCGAACGACGGGCCGATCGAGAGCGGCCGAGATCTCGTCGGGGCTGAAGTCGTGCCTGTTGATGTCCCGGCCGACCCCCGTGCGGGCCAGCCGGTCCATGTCGTTGCGCCCGCCGAGGGCACCCACGTAGTACACCTGCGGAATCCCCGGGACGAAGAACTGCAGTGCACGGGCAGCCAGGTACGTCCGCTCGTCGCCGCCGAGCGCGTCGAGGAAGGTCGAGTTGACCTGGTAGATATCGACATTGCTGGCTGCCCAGCCGGTGGCAAGGCGGCTCTGCCCGCCGGTCCTGCCGTGGATTCCCTCGACCAGCGCGTCGAGCTGGTCGGCATCGAGCAGCCCCCGGCGCTCAGCCTGGCGTGCATCGGCCCCCACATCGACGATGCCTATGCCGTCGTGCGTGTCGAGGACCGTGATCGCATTGGCGGGCCGGATCGAGAGCCACTCGAGCAGGGGCCCGTGATCGCCGGTGTACGCCGCATGCAGCACCAGGGGAGGGAGCGCGAAGTCGTACACCCAGTCGACCAGCCCCGCGATGGCAATCTGGTCGCGGTAGTAGGAGTGAACCTCGACCAGGACCTCGATCCCCCGCTCATGGGCCGCTGCCGTGAAGTCGGAGATGAACTCGAGGGTCTGCGGGGTCATGAAGCAGGTCGTGCCCGCGGTCTTGATCGCGTAGCCGACCGCATCCAGTCGCGCCAGCGCCACGCCGGACGCAGCGAGGCGATCCAGGATCGACTCCAGGTACGCCCGGCCGGCCTCCGAGCGGACGTCGATGTCGATCTGCTGCGGCGTGAAAGTCGTCCAGGCCAGGCGGCGTTCATCGCCCCATGAGACCGGCGTGAAGGGCAGTCCGGGTCGTGGTCGGTAGATCTTCACGAGGTCCGATTCGCGGGCCCCGTCGGGGAAGATCGAATCCATGGTGAGGAACATCGACGCCCACGGTGATGCATCGCCGCGGTCGCGAACGTCCCGGAACGCCACGGAGTCGGCGGAGACGTGGTTGACGATGACGTCCGCCACGACGTCGTGGTCGCGAGCGAGGTCCGCCACGTCGGCCCAGGTGCCCAGGCGTGGGTCCACCTCGGTGTGATCGATCGGATCGAAGCCGGCGTCAGCGCCGTCGTAGGGGCTGAAGAACGGCAGGAGATGGACGCCGCCGAACACATCGGACCACGGGCCCCGCAGCAGCGCTCCCAGACGCGCCAGATCGCCCCCGCAGCGGTCGGCATAGGCGATCAGATGAACGCGGTTGCGCAAGGTTCCTCCTCAGGACCTGGAGAGGAATCCTGTCACATGTGGGAGCGGTTGCGGCAGCCCTCGGTGAAGCTGCCGGGACCTCACTCGGGGTCGCCGGACTCCCTGCCGTGCATGTCCGCCAGGAACTGCTCGACCTGGGCGGCGATCTCGTCCCCGGAGGGCACGTGGCCGCCCGGGGCGAGTTCGGAGCCGGCGGGCGTGGCCTGCCCGGAGGCACCCCGCAGGGCCGCCAACTGGTCGTACTGCTGCTCGAGCGCGTGGACGATCGTGACGAACTCCTCGCTGTTCTGCAGTTGCTGGGCGATCTCTCCCTCGGCGCGCGACGCGGGGGCCCGCAGGTCGTCCACGGGCAGGACCAGGCCGGTGGTGGAGCTCAGCGCCTCCAGCGTGGTGATGGCGGCTGAGGGGTACTCGAACTGGCCGAGGTAGTGGGGCACGTGAGTGGCAATGCCGATGGCCTGCTCGCCCGCCTCGCCGAGGCGCAACTCCAGCAGTCCGCCGATGTGGCCGGGCACCTGGAGGTTGCCCGCGACCGTGTGCGGGCTGGACACCAGGGAGGGCACGTTGCCGTGCACCGTGACACCGAGCGGCCTGGTGTGGGGCGCCGGCCACGGGATCGCCGACAGGCCGACGGTCAGCCGGGTCCCGGTACGCCGCACGATGTCGAGGACCTCGTCGGAGAACCGCTGCCACTGGTAGTCCGGCTCGGGTCCGGTGAGCAGGAGGAACGGCGTACCCGCAGCATCGGTGACCTCGTGAAGCGCGATCTGCGGCATGTCCACCGCTGCGAAGTGGTCAGCGACGAAGGTCAGCACCGGGCGACGGGCCCGGTAGTCCAGGACCTGGTCGATGTCGAAGGTGGCCAGGAGCCGGGGCTCGCGGGCCTGGAGCGCACGAGCGGCCATGGCCGTCGCGCCCCCGGCGTCGAGGAATCCGGTGAAGGCGTGCACGAGGACATGACGGCCCTCCACCGGGGTGGGGTCGCCGTGCCAGGTGACGAGCGAAGTCATGAATCCTCCTTGCCGACAGTGTCGCTGGAGTGCACAACGCTCGCGAGCCGGGGAGCATTCCCTCCGGAGCGGGCTCGGTGGCAGACTCTCCCCCACCCCGGACACCGGCCCTCGTGGAGGACTCATGCGCACCCTGCTCACCGCCCTCACCTGCACCGCCCTGACGGCAACGGCGATCGGCTTCGCCGCCCCTGCGTCCGCCGAGGTCGCCGCCAACGTCAAGGCAGTCCGGGTCAGCGCCCCCTACGCAAACGCTCCGACCGACGTCGTCGTGGTGGCCAAGCTCACCCAGACCTCCTACGAGAACATCTCCCTCGACATCGCCCTTCACGGCTTCCGCGCCCGCCAGGCGTTCGCCTACGGCGAGGGGGCGTGCCCGGCATCCGTTGCGGTCGTCGACGCCCCGCTCACCGTCTTCGAGTGCGGCTGGCAAGAGGAGGGTGGCATCGCCAAACTGCGCCTTGCCCTCGAAGGCACGATGCCCGCGGGCAAGGTCAAGGTCCGGATCAAGGCCGGAGCGGTGACGGCTCCGGCCAAGGCCGGTACCTATCGCGCGACGGTGTCGAGCTGGGCCTTCGACAAGGTGATCACGAAGGTGGTCATCGCCTCCGGTCCGCTCAAGTAGACCTGGCGACGCTGGCGACCACTCCTCGACGACGACCTCTGGTCGCGTCGCGGGGCCATCCGGGGCTGACACGAGCGTGGGGTCCAGCCCTCTTCGGGCTGGACCCCACGCTCGTGATGAGGGCGTTCTACTTCTTGATGGTGACGCGGATCTGGCCCAGGCCCATGCCGGGCTCGAGGCTGTCCACGCCCAGCGCCTGGTTGACCGTGTCGACGATGACCTGGTTCTTGGTCAGGTGCAGGTTGCCCTGCCAGACCTGGCCGTCGACGCCGTCGGCCTTGATCTTGAAGTGCTTGGCGTAGAACACCTGCACGGAGCCGTCGTCGAAGGTCATGGTGACGCGAGCCTTCTTCTTGTCAGCGTTGACCTCGATCACCGGGTCCATGAGCTTGAGATTGCCCGCGGTGAGACCACCCGCGTGCTTGATGATCTTGCCCTTGACCGCGGTGATGGGGAACGTCATCTGGCTGCCGCTGTACTTGGCGGGCTTCACGACACCGAAGAGCTTGGTGATGCCGGCGAGCTCCTTCTTGAAGGAGATGAGGGTTGTCCCGCTGGCCTTGGCCTTGACGACCGGCGCCGCCTGGGCGGCACTGCCGGCCGCGACGGCGGGCCCGGCAATGAGGGCGGCCGAGGCGGCGAGGACAACGAGGGACTTGGTGAACTTCACGGGGATTCCTCCGTTGGTGACACATGGAAAACCGGGCTGATGCCCGGTCCGCCCGAGTGTGTCACCAGCCGTCGTCGAGTCCTTCATTTCCGGTGGGAAACCGTCACTGCCTCGCCCGTCTCCTCCGGGATCCCGCACGTGCGGGGCTAGGAGCCCGCGGGGCCAGCCTCGTCAGCAGCTGCAGCCTTCTTCGCGGATGCCTTCTTGGCCGGCTTCGCTGCGGTGGCCTTCTTGGCCGTCGACTTCTTGGCCGGCTTCGCTGCGGCCTTCTTGGCCGGCGACTTCTTCGCGGGCGTGGGCGCGTCATCGGGTGTCGCCACCGCCTCCTGGCTGTCGCTGGCCTCCGACTCGCTGAGTTCCTCGGCGGCTGCGGCGGCGGCGCTCTTCACCACCTCGGCCGTGTCCGTCGCGGCAGCGCGGGTCGCGGTCGCGGCGCTGGCGGCAGCGGCCGAGGTCACGTCGGCGGCGTCGCTCATGGCCGCGCCCGCGCTGGCGGCAGCGGCGCTCACGGCATCGGCGACCACAGGCGGCACCGCGGGTGAGGAATGAGCGGCGTCCGAGGCGGTCCGCGCCGCCCGATCTGCCAGGCCTGCCGCGGTGGTCGCCGCCCCCGAGACACCTGCCGCGGAGCGACCGGCGAACGTCGACAGGGAGTCGGCCCAGGCATCGGCACGCTCGGCCACCGGATCGGTGTGCTGGTACCGCCGCCACGCGGCCACTCCCGCCGCGGCGCCCGCCAGCGCGGCAGCGATGAGGAACACCCGGCGCATCGGACCTCCAAGGATGGACTCCCCCGACCGTAGCAGCGCGACTCCCAGGGCGCCGGGGATCAGCGCTGCTTGCCGGAGAAGTAGGCCAGGAAGAGGTCCTTGGGACCCGTGCCCGCGAGGAAGCGATCGCGCTCGGCGGGCGGAAGGGTGAGCGCGTACTCGCAGACGCGGGCCCAGGCGCCGCCGACCGCGCGCGTCAGCGAGCCGGCGACCGTGGCGGAGATCGCCGAGGTCGCCACCTGTCCCCCCGGCACGAACTTCAGCAGGTTGGTCGCGATGTAGCGCCCTGCCATCGTGGCACCGCCGGTGAGGATCACCGCGCCTGCTGCGGCGAGCGCCCGCGATCGATCGGCCGGCAGGCCGTAGGCCGCCGTGATGCGCGCGATCATCGTGACTTGCGTGGGAACCAGGAGGGCAGCGTCGGAGAAGGGAATGGGAGTCGCACCGACCCCGGCAGCGAGCGCAACCGATGCAGTGATGATCTTCTTGGCCGCCTGTCTTTTACGCTCCCAGTCGAGGATCTGCGCCGCGGTGAGGGCAGCGGTCGCCACCTCGGGGACCACGACGTAGGTCGCATCGAGCAGGTCCTGCAGGCCGAAGGCCGGAGAGCCGGTGAAGGGATCCTCGAGCGCGTTCGTGAGCAGGACCCTCCCCGCGGGACGCAGCGGCAGCCCGAGCGACTCGATGTACGCCGCGAGCTCGAGGGCATCGGGGTGGGGGACGCCATCGCGGGTCGGCACCTGGGTCATCACCATGATGACCGGCAGTCCGAGATCGGAGAGCGCACGCACGAACTCGCCCTGGCGCTCCTCGAAGCGTCGATCCGACCAGCGGACGAGATACCACGCAGCATGGATCTGCTGGTCCACGGGCAGGGTCCGCGACTCGGCCACGCGTGAGCGCAGGGCGGTGAGGATCTCGTCCCCAGAAGCGCCGGTCTCGAAACCTTCGGAGTCGTAGAGCCCGAGCATCCCGCCCGGATGGCGGTAGTAGACCAGCCCTCGCGTGACGGGCTTGCCGACGCCCGTCTCGGCCACCTGGCTGCCGAAGATCGCGTTGACCAGGGTCGACTTGCCCACACCGGTCTTGCCGAAGACCGCGAGGTTGAAGCACCCGAGCGACGCGAACGCCTCCGACAGGCGCTGGGCGAACAGCGACTCCAACTCCGCCTGCGGCAGATCGACGGCCTTGCCGGGCTTGGGCGCGCCTGCGCTCGGGGAGTCGCTCATGGGACCACGGTAGGCGTAGGACGACCGGGGATGCTCGAGGACCGCGTGGATCGACGTTCATCCACCCGGCCGGGTT
>JALQSY010000101.1 GCA_023264215.1 Candidatus Nanopelagicales bacterium | reverse complement strand
CGTAGCGCTTGTAGGAGTTGATCTGCGGCGCGAAGAGCAGCGTGAGCTCCTCGAGGTGCGCGAGCTGACCCGCGATGAAGGAGCGCCCGAGGGCGGACATGCCGTCAGGCGATGAGTCGTCGGCCATGACCATCGAGCCGTCGAGCCCGCGGAAGGACAGGTGGATGTGGCAGGAGTTGCCCTCGCGCTCGTTGTACTTGGCCATGAACGTCAGCGAGACGTCCTCCTGGGCGGCGATCTCCTTGGCACCGGTCTTGTAGATCGTGTGACGGTCGCAGGTGACCAGTGCCTCGTTGTACTTGAAGGCGATCTCGTGCTGGCCGAGATTGCACTCCCCCTTGGCGCTCTCCACCTCGAGGCCGGCGCCGGCCATGCCGAGTCGGATGCGCCGCAGGAGCGGCTCGACACGGGCACCGCCGAGGATGGAGTAGTCGACGTTGTAGAGGTTGGCCGGAGTCAGATCGCGGTAGCCCGACTCCCAGGCCTCCTCGTAGCTGTCGAGGAACACGATGAACTCGAGTTCGGTCCCGACGTACGCCGCCATGCCCGCGTCGGCGAGACGGTCGATCTGGCGCCGCAGGACCTGCCGCGGAGAGGCCACCACGTCGGTGCCGTCCTCCCACAGCACGTCGCACAGCACCCCGACGGTGCCGTCCTGCCAGGGGATGCGGTGCAGGGTCGAGAAGTCCGGCCGCATCACCATGTCGCCGTACCCGGAGTCCCAGGACGACATGGCGTAGCCGGACACGGTGTTCATGTCGATATCGACGGCAAGGAGGTAGTTGCATCCCTCGGTCCCGTGGGCCATGACGTCGTGCACGAAGTGGTCGGCATGGATCCGCTTGCCCTGCATGCGTCCTTGCATGTCGGTGATCCCGACCACGACGGTGTCGATGAGCCCCTCGTCGACCTCGCGTCTGAGAGTGTCGACGTCGATGGGAATCGGACGCGCCATGCGCACCTCCTGTGTCGAGCCTGCCGGACGAGAGCGAAGCCCGGGGGCGGGGACGCCCGATCAGCGCCCCGCCCCCGGACCCTACTGCTGCCCGCTACGACTTGGGCGGGAAGAACTCCTCCGTGCCGGACTCCTCCAGCGTCTCGACGACGTCGTAGCCCTCCGTCTCCGGGTGGCCGTGGACCCCGCCGGAGATCGCGTACTCCTCCTCGGGCGAGAGCACCAGGCGCTTGCGCCCGAAGAGGGCGAAGAGCGCGAGGCCGACGACGTACACGACGGCCACCCACACCACGACCGCGCGGTAGTCCGCGTTGAAGGGCATGAGTATCAAGGTCACGAGCGAGATGATGCCCGCGATGAGCGCCCCCACGATGCCCACGGGACTGCGGTAGGGCCTCGACACGTTCGGGAACTTCCTGCGCAGGATGAGGAACGCGATCATCTGGAGCAGGTAGGCGATCACGGCGCCGAACACCGCGATGAGCAGCAGGGCGTTGGCCGCGTTCACGTACGGCGCCTCCTCGGCACCGTAGGCGATGGCTCCCAGGCCGAAGATGAGCACGACACCGACGACCGCGCTCGCGATGAGGGCGACGTAGGGGGTCTTGCGCGCTCCGGTCAGCGACAGGAACTTCGGGTAGTAGCCGGCGCGGGACAGCGAGTAGACGTTGCGCCCGGCCGCGAACATGATTCCCTGGAAGGACGCGATCAGGCCGGCCAGTGCCATGAGCGACAGCAGCGCGGCGATATCGCTGTTGGGGAAGATCGCGCGGAAACCGTCGAGGATGGGCTCCCCGCTCTCGGAGATCGCGGCCGCGCCGAGGACGCCCGGGTTGAGCACGAGCACCAGCAGCGCCGTGACCAGGAGCGTGAACATGCCCGCGATGGATCCCTTGGGGATGTCCTTGGCCGGATCGTGCGTCTCCTCCGCCGCCAGCGGCAGCTCCTCGATGCCGAGGAAGAACCAGATGGCGAACGGCATCGCGAGGAAGATCCCGAGGAAGCCGTAGGGCAGGAAGGTGCTGCCGCCGGCCTCGGGGACGATGTCGAAGAGGTTGTCCACGCTGAACTTGCCCGAGAACAGGGCGGACACGAAGAAGATCGCGAGGACGGCAAGCGAGATGATCGCGATGATGAAGGCGAAGCGGAAGGATGCCGCCGCGCCGGCCGCGTTGAGCGCGACGAAGATGACGTAGATGATGACGACCCACAGCAGGATCGGCAGGGATACGTCGAAGAGCTCCGCGACGATCGCGTCGGCATACAACGCGGCGAAGGTGCCGACCACCGCCGTCGTGATCACGTACTCCACGGTCTCCGCGAATCCGGTGATGAAACCACCCCACGGACCCATTGCCGAGCGTGCGAACGAGTAGGCACCGCCGGTGTGCGGCATCGCCGCGCTCATCTCGGCGATGCTGTAGATCATCAGCACGTACATCAGGCCGATGATGAGGGTGGCGATGAGCATTCCACCCCACCCGGCATTGCCGATGCCGAAGTTCCATCCGGAGAAGTCGCCGGAGATGACGGCGGCGACGCCCAGGCCCCACAGCGACGCCGCACCGGCGTATCGCTTCAGGCCGCGCTTTTCGAAGTAGTCCTTGCCCGCGTGGGTGTACTCGACACCCGATACGGCCATACCCTTGTCTGAAGAGTTATCGCCCACGGATCCTCCTGGTGTCCGGGCTAGCCCGACAGGAGCAGCGCTCGCGACCCTGTCGGGCCGAGCAGGGCGGGGGCCCCGCTCTGGCGGAAGGGTAGGGATCGGGAACCGGCGCGGAGGCTAAACGGCCGAAGACACGCGGACGAAGCGGTCCATCCACAGGTCCGCGACGAGGCGGGGGTGCTCCATCTGGGCCACGTGGCCGCAGTCGTCGAGCAGGACCACCTCGACGTCGCCGAACTCGCGGGCGGCACGGGCCGCCCCCCGGGCATCGACGAGCACGTCGTCCTCGCCGTAGATCGCCAGCACGGGCTGCCGGACTCGGCGCGCGAGGCGCCAGGGCCGCTCCGGTCCGCGATCGGCGAACGTCGCGAGCAGCCCACGCAGGGAGCGCAGGAACGCGTCGTGGACGTAGGGCATCGCATCGCGCCGCGCAGTCTCGGCGATGAGCGCTGAGCGCAGATCGCTGCTCACGCGCGCAGGATCGGTCGTGCACGCGTCCAGGGTCGCCTGCACACGTTGCTCGACCGGGACGGCGGAGTACCGTCGCACGAGCGACTCACCCACACCCGGAATGGCCACGACGGGCAGATGCGCATTGCCTCTGCCGACGCGCACCGACGGCAGTGCGGGCGAGATCAAGGTCACCGTCGCGACGAGGTCGGGCCGACGCGCAGCGAGCTGCACGGACACGGCACCGCCCATGGAATTGCCGAATAGGTGGACGGGCTCGTCGAGCCCGGTCCGCGCGCGCCATGCCTCGATCGCCTCGGCGACGGCCCGCGCGTGGGCTCTCGGCGAGTAGTTGCCATCGCGCGGGGGCGGGGACGCACCGAAGCCGGGCAGGTCCGGTGCGATCGCGGTGACCTCGCGGTCGAGCAGTTCCATGAGCGGTACCCAATTGAGCGAGGAGCCCCCGAGCCCGTGGACGAAGACCGCCGGCCGGGGCCCCGAACCTCCCTCGCGCACGTGAACCTCGCCCACGGGCAGGGTCCAGCGCTCGGCGGCAGGGATGAGCTCCATCCCGCCATGAGATCACGGCGGACGCGCGCATGCAGGACGAGGGGACCTCCCCGAGCGGGCACTAGTGTGGGCCCGTGACCGTGGCCGATGACGCGCGCCGGGCCGATCCCTCCGCTGGCCTGGCACGCCTGCCCCGCGAGGAGCGCCGGGCGCAGGTGCTGCGGGCAGCCCGCGAGGTCTTCGTCGCCCAGGGCTATCACACCGCCGCCATGGACGACATCGCCGAGCGCGCCGGCGTCAGCAAGCCGGTGCTCTACCAGCACTTCCCCGGCAAGCTGGACCTGTACGTCGCACTCCTCGATGACGGCATCGCCGTGCTCCTCGACACGCTGCGGACCGCGATCGAGGCGACGACCGACAACAAGCAGCGCGTGCGCGGTGCGATCTCGGCGTACTTCGCGTTCGTCGACGACCCCGACGGCGCCTACCGCCTGGTCTTCGAGAGCGACCTGACCAACGAGCCCGCGGTGAGGTATCGCGTCGAGGCCGCGGATGACGAGTGCTCGCTCATCCTGGGCCGCGTCATCGCCGAGGACACCGGGCTCTCCGCGGACCAGGCCGAGCTCCTCGCCTCGGGGCTGCTCGGCATGGCGCAGATCGCAGCGCGCCGGTGGCTGCGCGAGGAGCCGCGGATGTCACGGGACGCGGCCGTCGACCTCATCGCCGGTCTCGGCTGGCGGGGCATCGGCGGCTTCCCGATGTCTCACCCCCCGGCGCCGTGAGCCGCGCGCCGGGTTAGCCTGGGGCGCGAAGGAGGATCCGTGGAGATCAAGATCGGCGTTCAGCAGACAGCGCGCGAGATCGCGCTGGAGTCCGACCAGTCCCCTGACGACATCGACGCGGCCGTACGCAAGGCCATCGCCGACGGCGGGATCCTCACCCTCGAAGACGACAGGGGCCGACGCGTCATGGTGCCGGCCGACCGCCTGGCCTACGTGGAGATCAGCCCCGCGACCTCACGTCGCGTCGGATTCGGCAGCTGACGACAGCGCCCACCGCGTAGCTCCAGCGCTCAACGCGATGTGCGCGCCGAACGGGGACGTTGCGACTCGACATGTCCTCGTTCGGTGCGCAAGACCGGAATCTCGACGTGGCCTCGTCGCGTTCGACGCAGCCACGTCACCCGGGCGGCTGGTCCCACCGTTGGCCGCGCTCAGGATGACAGCCCGAGCGCCTGCATCCGCTTGGCGTGCGCGTCGGTGAGCCGCGAGAGCATCGCGCCGACGGCCGTGAGGTCCATGCCCTCCGCGACGCCGACCTCCCCGATGAGCAAGGAGGTCAGGGCGTCGCGCTCCGCGGCCACGTGCTGAGCCTGGGACAGCGCCTCCCCCACCAGTCGCCGAGCCCACAGCGCCAGCCGTCCTTCGATACGCGGATCGGCGGCGATGGCCGCGCGGACCCGATCGACGACGAACTCCGACTGGCCGAGGTCCTCGCAGACGGCGAGCACGAGGTCTCGCGTCTGCGGGTCGAGGCTGGCGGCGATCTCGCGATAGAAGTCGACGCCGATTCCATCGCCGACGTACGCCTTCACCAAGCCCTCCAGCCAGTCGCTGGGGGCGGTCATCTCGTGGAAGCGCTCGAGGGGGCGGCGGAAGGGCTCCATGGCGGCGGCCGGATCGGCCCCGAGCTCCGCCAGGCGATCGCGCAGGCTCACGAAGTGCCGGAACTCCGCCGCGGCCATGGTCGACAACTCGACCTGGTCGTCGATCGTCGGCGCCATGGCGGCATCGGCCGCGAGCCGCTGGGAAGCCATGAGCTCGCCGTAGGCGAGGACGCCGAGCAGATCGACGACAGCGGCGCGGTAGGCGACGTCGTCGAGCGCCGCGGCGGAATCCACGCTGCGAGCGTAGCGGGGCAGCGCGCTTCGCCGGGACCTGAGCGGCTACCATGGCTTCATCGCGACTGCGATGCGGGCGCCCGGCCGGGCCCCCGTGGGGTGTGAGCCCCGTCCGCCCCTTCCGTGTGTGGCGCCCCCGGCAACGGGTGCGGTGCCCGCGGACTCTCCTGGGAGTCCCCCTGCCATGACCGATCTGACCGTGACCGACCCGACCATCACCGACCCGACAGCGTCGGACGTCATCGACGTGCCGCTCGCCCCGACCTTCGCCGAGCTCGGCGCCTCCGACGACATCGTCGCCTCGCTCGCCGCCGGCGGCATCGAGCGAGCGTTCCCCATCCAGGCCATGACCCTGCCCCTGGCCCTCGAGGGTCGTGATCTCATCGGCCAGGCCAAGACCGGGACCGGCAAGACCCTCGGCTTCGGCATCCCGCTGCTGCAGCGCGTCGAGCGCGATGATGCGCCGGGCGCTGCGCCGCAGGCCCTGGTCGTGGTGCCCACGCGCGAACTGTGCATCCAGGTCGCCGGCGACCTCGAGCAGGCCGGCGCCGGCCGCGGCGCGCGCGTCCTGAGCGTGTACGGCGGCCGCTCGTACGAGCCGCAGATCGAGGCGCTGCAGAAGGCCTGCCGCGAGGACTTCGGCGTCGAGGCGGTGATCTGCAAGCATTGGGCGGACGGCGCGAAGGGCGCCGAAGCTTTGGCCCGAGCGGTCGTCA
>JALQSY010000100.1 GCA_023264215.1 Candidatus Nanopelagicales bacterium | reverse complement strand
GGTGCCGCCGTAGATCTCGGATGAGGGGAAGACGAAGCCCCGGCGCTTGCTGAGGTTGACGACGGCATCGACGCGATCGGCCATGATCCACTCCGGCTGGTTGTCGGCGGACAGATCCGACAGGAACTATCGGACTGGAGGCCTCACCTTAGCGAGCGTCAAGACGACGCCTGGCCTCGGCCTCGTCGATGGTGTCGAACGTCCGGTAGTGCCAGCGCAGGTCCCGTCGACCCAGCGGGCGATCGACCGCGACGATCCGGTCGTAGACGTGCTGCAACTGCGCCTGCGCCTGGCGAGGGCACACGGGTACGGCGAGCAGCACGCGGGCGGCACCGGCGTCGCGCAGGGCGAGGCCGACCAACTGCGCCGCGGTGCCGGTCTCGACGCCGTCATCGACGACGACGCAGTTGCGTCCCGTCACGTCGGGGACCTCGATCACGCGCGGATCCCCCGTCCGATCCAGGCTGACGCCGACGAGTGCAAGGCCCAAACCCTCGGCGAGCGGCACGGCCACGGGGACGCCGTTGGGGAGCACGGCGACCAGCAGCGGATCAGCCGAGTCGGCAAGGGCCTCGCGCAGCGGATCGATGAGCGCACGGCCGCCATCGGCGAGGTCGGCGAAGCGTGGAGGCGGCTTGGCCGACCCGCCGGGCCGGTCCGTCATGACGGTGCCGGCGGCACGAAGCCTGCCGATGCCTCACCCAGGCTGACGCTGTGGGCGTCGGCCGCGAGCGCGCCGGCGGCATCCACCACGCCCGCACTGTCGGTCACGTGGAGGACCTCGAACGCCGTCGCCTCATCGATCGCCTGGGAGATCACCGGGACGACGGCGACCTTCACCTCGTACGACGACAGGGCTCGGCGGTAGGCCCCGACGGTCGCCCAACCCATGTCCATCACGATGATCCGGTCGTCGTCGATGGCCCGCGCCAGCCGTGCGTCCACGAAGCCGTCGTACGTCGCCAGCACGGCCACGCACTCGCGCAACTGCCCCATCAGCGCTGGTACGTCCGCGGACTGAAAGCGCAGGCGCGCGAGGAAACCCGGGACAGGTTCGGGGGCGGAGCCTGGCAGCATGCCCCCACCGTAGTTAGGGTGGGTCCGCACGGCACGGCCCGCTCCACCGAGGGAGGAACATGGCTGGCGACAAGCGTCCCGGCGTGCGCGGCCCCCGGGGTCCCCAGGGACCGGGATCGGGCTCGGGATCCGGGGCGAGAGCCGGCCAGCCGGCCGCGCGGGCTGGCGACCCGGCCGACCTGACCCCGCTGCAGCGGATCAGCCTGCCGTTGCTCACGAGGCTGACCCGCCTGCCCAAGTGGCTGCTCGTGGTGGTGCTGTCCGTGCTGCTGGTGCTGGGGATGATCCAGACCGGTCCCCTGGCCTGGCTCGGGGCGCTGCTGCTCGGCGTACTCACGCTGTTCTTCCTGTGGCTCCTCGTGCTCTCCTGGCCGGCGATCCCGGCCAGCGGGCGCCTGCTGCGGGGGATCGTCGTCGTGGCGCTCGCGGGCGCGACGGTGCTCAAGGCGCTCGGACGCCTGTAGGCGCTGGGTCGGACCGACATCTGTCACCGCTTGGGCAGCCGAAACGGTGACAGATCGCCGTGGGGACAGCCACTGTGGTGACATCTGGGTGTCTGCCGTTCTGGGATCAGGGGCTCGAGCCACTGAGTTTGACAATCATTCTCAATCAGCGCACACTGGGCGCATGCGCCTTCATCGTCATCGCCTCGCCGCCACCGTCGCGGCCTGCGCGGGAATCGCCCTGGCCGTCACCGCATGCGGCGGCGGATCGACCGAGCCGAGCTCGGGCCCACCCACCGTCGTGGCTACGACCACGGTGCTCGGCAGCCTCGCGGAGGAGATCAGCACCTGCGCGGGTGGCACCGCGACCACCGTGATGCCCGTGGGCGCCGACCCGCACGACTTCAGCCCCTCTTCGGCGGATGTCGCGACGATGGTGGGCGCCGATGTCGTCATCGCCAACGGACTCGGCCTCGAGGAAGGGCTCGTGGACGCTCTCGAGAGCGCACGCGCCGACGGCGCGAACGTCATCGAGATCGCGCCGATGCTCGATCCCATCGAGTTCGGTGGCCACGCCGACAAGGACCACGCGGACGAAGGTCACTCAGACGAGGGCGACCACGGACACGAGGACGATCACGGACACGGGGACGAGCACGACCATGGCAGCCTCGACCCGCACGTGTGGTTCGACATGAATCGCATGGCCGATGCCGCCGTCATCATCGGCGACACCCTCGCGGAGTCGGGGGGCGAGGCCTACGCGACCTGCGGGCAGCAGGTCGCCGACGAGATCCGCACCGCCGAAGCCGAGGTGCGCACCCTCTTGGAGTCCGTGCCCGAGGACAGGCGCGTTCTCATCACCGACCACGATGCGCTCGGATACCTCGCGGAGGGCTACGGCTACGAGATCGCCGGCGTCGTGATCCCCGGTGGCACCACCCTCGCCGAGCCCAGCTCGGCCGAGCTCAGCGCGCTCGTCGAGACCATTCGAGCCAAGGGCGTGCCGGCGATCTTCGCCAACACCGCCGAGTCCAGTGCCCTGTCCGACGCGGTCGCCAGCGAGGCCGGAGGCTCGGTCGAGGTCGTGGAGCTCTACGTCGGCAGCATCGGCGGTCCCGGCTCAGGTGCCGATACGTACGTCGCCATGATGCTCACCAACGCGCGCCTCATCGCCGACGCCCTGCGCGGCTGACACGCTGGCGTGAGTGCCTCCGTGCGTATCGCCCCCGCGGTGACGTGGGACCTGGTCGGCGCGAAAGCGACGCTTGGTGACACTTGCCGGCCCCGGAAACTGTCACGAAGCGTCGCTTTCACGACCACCGCGACGCGGGACCGTACGCCTTGTCGCGCATCGGAGGCGCCCTGCGCGGCTGACGCGCCGACCACTCGCCAGCCGACACGGTCATACTGACGCCATGGAGTGGCTGGTCGAACCCTTCGCGCTGGGCTTCCAGCAGCGCGCGCTGCTCGGCGGCGCGCTCGCGGGGCTCATGTCCGCGGTCGTCGGCACGTGGCTGGTCCTGCGGGGAATGAGCTTCTTCGGCGACGCCTTCGTCCACGGCGTCGTACCCGGCATCGCCGCGGCCATCGTCCTGGACATCAATCCCGTCATCGGGGCAGCGATCGCGGCGCTCATCATGGTGCTCGCCATCGAGTCGGTGCACCGCCAGACCAACCTCGGCGAGGACACCGCCATCGGCCTGCTCTTCGTGGGCATGCTCGCCCTCGGTGTCGTCATCATGTCGCGCTTGGACACCTACTCGGGCAGTCTCACGACGATCCTCTTCGGCGACGCGCTCGGGGTCACGGCAACGGACGTGATCGCCCAGGGGGTGCTCGCCATCATCATCATCGCCGCCGCGACCGTGCTCTACCGTCCCCTCCTCGCGCTGTCGTTCAACCCGGACAAGGCCGAGCTGCTCGGGATGCGGCCCAAGACGACGCACGCCGCCCTCCTGGTGCTCATTGCCGCCGCGGTGATCGGGAGCTACCAGTCCGTCGGCACGCTCCTGGTCTTCGGCCTCCTCGTCGGACCCCCCGCTACCGCGGCCCTCCTGGCACGCACCGTCCCGCGGATGATGGTCATCGCCGCGGCGATCTCGCTGCTGTCCGTCTGGATCGGCCTAACCATCAGCTACTGGCTGGGCACCGCCGGGTCGGCCACGATGGCACTGGTGCCGATCGTGCTGTTCTTCATCGTCCTCGTCGTCAAGCGGCTCGTGACCGGTCGCTCCGCACGCGAGGAGGTGACCGTTGAGCGCGCATGAGCACCAGCCCCCCGCCGACGCCGTCGTCGCGCAGGACCTCGTCCTGCGGCGGGGCACCCGCGTCGCCATCGATCGTTCGAGCTTCACGATCCCGCTCGGTCGGATCACCGCGATCATCGGGCCCAACGGCAGCGGGAAGTCCACGCTCCTGCATGCCATCGCGGGCCTGCTCTCGCCCAGCGACGGCCACCTCGCCGTGCTCGGGCAGCAGCCGTCGGCGTCGTCGATGCGCACTAGCGGCGTCAGCTACGTCCTCCAGCACACCGACATCGCGGCCGGTACGCCGCTTACCGTGCGCGAGACGGTCGCCATGGCGCGCTACCCGCAACTCGGGCTGCTGCGCCGCCCGTCGCGCGATGATCGCGCCAAGGTGGATGAGGCGATGGACCTGCTCGAGATCTCCGATCTCGCCGGCCGCCACCTCACCGAGCTCTCCGGCGGACAGCGGCAGCGTGTCTACGTCGCCCAGGGCGTCGCGCAGGACCACGACATCCTGCTCCTTGACGAGCCCCTCACCGGACTGGACCTGGTCTCGGCCCGCACGATCGACGCCATCATCCATGAAGAGCCTCGACACGGCTGCGCAGTCGTTCTCACGACCCATGACCTCGAGGAGGCAGCCGCGGCCGATCACGTGCTGCTCACCTGCGGCCGGGTGCTCGCGTCCGGAGCCCCCGACGAGGTCCTCACCTCGGCGAACCTCGCCACCGCATACGGCCTGGGCGCCCTCCATGACATCGACGAGCGCACTCCCCTGCTCCCGACCGAGCACCACGAGGGACACGACCACGCGAGTGATCACGGGCCCGCGAACTCGGATTAGGGTGTGCGCATGAGCACGGCACCGCTACGCAACACTCGCCAACGAGCCGCCGTGATCTCCGCGCTGGCGGAGGCGGACGTCTTCAAGTCGTCGCAGGAGATCCACGACGATCTCCGGCAGCGCGGCGACAGCGTCGGACTCGCGACGGTCTACCGCACCCTCCAGGCCCTGGCCGAGAGCGGCGACGTCGATGTCATCGTCCGCGACGGCGAGACCGCCTACCGGCAGTGCAGCCCGTCGCACCACCACCACCTGGTGTGCCGCGCGTGCCACTCCACCATCGAGGTCGAGGCCCCCGACGTGGAGGCCTGGGCGAGCACGGTCGCGGCGAAGCACGGCTTCACCGACGTCACGCACACCGTCGAGGTCTACGGACTGTGCCGAGCGTGCGCGCGGGGCTAGGGACTACTCGTACGGATTCTCGGGCTGGGGGACCTCGACGAGGTCGATGACCTCGATCAGCGGGATGGCCGTATCGGTCTTGGTCCCGCCACCGGGCACCCAGCGTCCGGTGATCGTCACCCACGTATCGGCGGGCAGGTCGGGCGCATCGAGCACCTTCACCTTGGATGCGATCGCGTCCGCAGCGCAGCAGGCCACCGCCATCCGGGCAATCCACCAGCCTCCCGCGGGATCGGGGGTGACGAAGCCGGTCATCTCGACGGTCCGATCCACCAGGGTGAGACCGTCGTCCCAGACAGCGCGCCCGACGTACTCCGCCACGGTCACCTGGGCGGGATCGCCCGGCGGCAAGGGGGGAGCCTTCGCCTGCGAGGTGGGAGCGGAGTTGGTCACGTCGCGGGCGGCGGCGTAGGCACCGAGCGCGGGCGGCGCGATGAGGAAGATTGCGAGCACGGGCAGCAGGAGCAGCCATGCTGCGCGGGGCCCTCCCGCCCCATGCCCGTGACCGTCATCGTGCTCGTGCGGCTCATCGTGCGGTGTCGGCTCGTCGTCGGCCGCGCGGCCCTTGCGGATCGCGTCGATGAGGGCGAGCACGCCGAGGACGACGAGGATCCCGCCGGACAGCAGCAACCACGGACGCATCGGCTCCTGGACGTAGTTGAGGAACGTGTTGCCGATGGTGATCCTCAGCACGGCACCGCCGACGAGGATGAGCACGATGCCCTGGACGTCGCGTCTCATGTGAGCAGCCACCACCCCACCAGCAGGCTGAAGATCACGGCCAGGACGAAGGTCGTGGGGGCGAAGCGGGTCGCGAACTTGCTGCTGAACGTGCCTGCCTGGAGCGAGATGAGCTTGAGGTCGACCATCGGGCCGACCACGAGGAACGCGAGCTTGGCCGTGAGCGAGAACTCCGTGAGGCTCGCGGCGACGAAGGCGTCGGCCTCGGAGCAGATGGACAGCAGCACGGCGAGGCCGGCGAGGACGAGGACCGACAGGATCGGCTGGTCCGCGACCGCGAGGAGCCACTCCTGGGGCACCAGCACGTTGAGCGCGGCCGCGGCCAGGCCGCCGATGACGAGGAAACCGCCGGCGTGCAGGAAGTCGTGGGTCGCCGTCAGGCGGAAGGTGTGCCAGGAGTTGGAGCCGACCAGGTGATCGCGCGGCCCGATCCGCAGCCACTGCATCTTGCCGAAGCGCAGCCACAGCCAGCCCATGATGACCGCGGTCGCCAGGGACGCGATGAACCGCGCCACG